>JANNEE010000768.1:0-9631 GCA_031388325.1 Deinococcales bacterium | reverse complement strand
CTTTGGTACACTTGCGCGTTATGTTATCTACATCCCAAATCCGCGAGAAATACTTGTCTTTTTTTGAATCTAAAGGGCATTTGCGTTTCCCTTCGCATCCGATTCCAGTTTATACCGACCCTACTTTGATGTTTAGTGTGGCGGGGATGTCGCAGTTTAAGCCGCAATTTGTTGGAGCGCCAGCCAAGTTTATCGGCATAGAAGGCGAGTGGAAACGGGTCACCACTGCCCAAAAAGTGATTCGGATTGGCGACATCGAAAATGTCGGACGGACACTGCGACATTGCTCGTTCTTTGAAATGATGGGCAACTTTTCTTTTGACAGTTACTTCAAAAAAGAAGCCATCGAATGGGCATGGGAATTTATCACTTCGCCAGATTGGCTAAATTTTGATGGCTCGAGAATTTATGTCACGATTTACAAAGACGACGAAGAGGCTTTTGGCTACTGGACACAAAATGTTGGCTTAGACCCAAGCCGTATTAACCGCTTTGATGCTGACGAGAATTTCTGGCCCCAGAACGCTCCATTAAAAGGTCCTAACGGTCCGTGTGGTCCATGTTCCGAAATTTTCTATGACCGTGGCGAGGCGTTCGGCATAGACACTTGGGAAGATTATGCCAAGAATCCAGAATCAGACCGCTTTCTCGAGTTCTGGAATTTGGTTTTTCCGGGCTATAACCGCTCCGATGGCGAGGACGGAACGGGCGCACTTGAGGATTTAGGGCGTAAAAACATTGATACCGGCTTAGGGCTAATTCGGGCAGCCCTGATTTCGCAAGGTGTGCAGGATTTATACGACACCGACGATTTTAGACCCCTGATTGCTGCGGTTGCAAAACTATCAAATAAACCCTACGAAAGTACAAAAAGCGTTTCGCACAGAGTTATTGCCGAACATATCCGCATGGTGACGATGACCCTAACCGATGGTTTAACTTTTGGGACAGCCGAACGCGAATACGTGGTTCGTAAAGTCATGCGCCGAGCCTTGAGACACGCTTACCTCTTGGGCTTGAAAGAACCCGCGCTCTACACCCTTGTGCCAATTGTGGTGCAGACCCTCGGCGCTGCCTTCCCAGAGCTAATCGCTGCTGCTGATTCTGTGGCAAAACAAATCAGACTCGAGGAGACCAGTTTTCTCGAGACACTGGGCAAAGGTATTTTGCGTTTAGAGAAACTACTCGAGACCAAAAAATCTGGTGATATTTTATCTGGTGATGATGCCTTTACACTTTACGATACTTACGGTTTTCCATTGGATTTAACCAAAGAAATTGCTGAGGAACGAAGTGTTGGCATAGACGAAGATGGCTACAAAGCCGCTCTGAAAAAAGCCCAAGCCTTGGCTCGAGGCGCTTCTAAATTTAAGCGTGGACTCTTTGAAGGGCAAAATAATCTGCTCGAGAATGTACCAGCCACGGTTTTTAATGGTTACTCGAGTACCCAAGCCAATGCCAAAGTTGTTGCACTGGTTGCAAATGATGAACTGGTCTCGAGTGTGACCGAAGGCGCTTTGGTGCAAGTGATTCTCGAAGCAACCCCGTTTTATGCCGAAAGCGGCGGACAGGTTGGCGATACGGGAATGCTGCATTGGGCTGAACATGGCGAAATCGCCATTTCCAATACTTTCAAAACGGCTCAGGGTGTGTTTGTCCATGAAGGTACAGTCCTACGCGGCACACTCAAACAAGGCGATACTGTAGAAGCCAGTGTTGAAACCTCGGCGCGTCGGGCGACTGAACGGCATCACACAGCAACGCATCTGTTACAAGCCGCACTTAGAGCAGTCCTCGGCTCGAGTGTCAATCAGGCGGGTTCGTATGTCGCGCCAGACCGTTTGCGTTTTGATTTTACCCACGCCGAAAGTGTCTCGAGCGACGAACTTGCCAAAGTCGAAATGTTGGTTAATCGCTGGATTCAAGCTGATTTTAGTGTAACTTCCGAAAATATGAATCTCGAAGATGCCCGTAAGACTGGAGCAATGGCATTGTTCGGCGAGAAATACGGCGATGTTGTGCGGGTTGTCTCGGTGGGTGGCGATGTCTCGAGTCTTGGTATTTTAGAAACAGTTAAACTCATCTCGAGTAAAGAGCTTTGTGGTGGGACGCACGTTCCAAGCACGGGTTCAATTGGTGCATTTGTGATTGTCTCCGAAGAAAGCATTAAAGCTGGTGTGCGCCGTATCGAAGCGTTATGTGGCGAAGTGGCGGTACAGTACACCCGCCATGCCCTCGAGCTACTGCAAAAGGCATCACGCGCCCTGACCACCACCCCAGAAAATCTGACCGAACGGCTCGAGAAGCTATTTGATGAACAAAAAGCCGCGACAAGAGAAATTATAAACCTCAAAGCAGCCGTGGTTCGCGCCCAAACTGCGGGTGGCGCAAATGTGGATTCACTCGAGCTTGGTGGGTTTAAGGCAGCCCGTCTACAACTCGAGGGCGTAGAGGGTGGGGCATTGAAAACCGCAGCCGACGACCTGATGGATAAAACCAAAGCCGATATTATTGTGGTTGGGTCTGGTGGCGGCTTGGTGGTTAAAGTTTCCAAAGAAGCCAATGCCAAGGGCATTAAAGCGGGCGATATTATCCGTAAACTGGCACAAGCTGGTGGCGGTAACGGCGGCGGCAGTCCCGCAATGGCGCAAGCTGGTGGGATTAAGGATGTTGGTGCGGCACTGGCGGCACTCGAGAGCGTTTTCTAATAGACTGTACTTATGACCCAAGCCAGAATTACCCGTGTTAGGCTCGAGAATTATAAAAGCATCAAGTTCTGCGATGTGACCCTCGAGCCGATTACGGTATTGGTGGGGCAGAATGGCAGTGGGAAAAGTAATTTTTTAGATGCCCTGGTGTTTACTCGAGATTTATTGTCACAACACCTGAATTTTGCAATCCAGCAACGCGGAAACTTCTTTGAAATTGCTCGGAAAGAAGGCGCAGGTCAAGCGCAAAGTTTTTCGGTTTTGCTTGAGGTTACGATTGGTGAAGAAAGTCTTACCTTATACTATCAAGTTGCCTTTGAAGAAAAACCAATTATCAAAGAGCAATACTTAAAGAATAAACAGGGTGACTACTTATACAAAATTCCAGGAAATGCTATTCCAGTCAATTCAATTGGGTTAGTAAAGCTTGATTCTATCGATTTCCTAGGTATTGCACTCAACAGCGATTCGCATATCAAAGGTCTGGTCAATGTTTTTTTGCTATTACTGCAATTCCTAAATCCAATACCAGAACATATGCGTCCGCCTCAAAATCCTGATTTTCAAGCGTGGTTCAAAGCAGATGGCTCAAATGTGGATTCTCTTTACCAAATTCTCGAGCAAGCTCAAAAAGTTGAAAAAATAAAACACTACCTCAATCTAATCAACCCAGATATTGTGAATATTAATGTCAATAATGTCAGCAATTATCTTTTTGTGGATTTTCTTGGCGAGTCAGCCCGCTTCAATAAAAGTGCTGTGTCTGACGGGACACTGAGTGCATGGGCATTGATAACTGCATTGTTTTATTGTGACGACTTAAAAAACTCAAAGCAACTTGCCGATACAGGTTGTATTTTAATCCTCGAAGAACCCGAAGCGCATTTATACCCAACGGCATTAGAAATTCTCCTCATTCTAATACGCCAAGTAGTACCAACTGTGCAAATTTTATTGTCTACGCACAGCCCAGTTTTACTCGAGAAAATTGATCTTGCTTCTGATGGTGAAAAAATTCTGGTAGTTGAGACCTTTAATGGTGAAACAATCATTGATGACATTGATACAGCTAGTCGTCAGGCAGTTGAAAAGAATCTATTCGATTTAGGTGAATTGTTAGAAATGCAACAACTTCAACCTAAAATTCTTGTTGGGAAAGACAGATGAGTTTTGTTATTCAAACCATTGTTGAAGGTCTAGGTGAAAAGGCTTCAATGCGAATCCTGATTCAGCGAATTGCTTCCACGTTTTGTAATTTGCCTTATGTAAATGTATTGCGTCCAATGAACACTAATGGGATTGGTAATCTTCTTACGAGACTCGAGGGATTTGTTGAAAATGCAGCAGATAATATTGCTCAAACAGGGCAAAAAGGCGGGATTCTTGTTTTACTTGATAGTGATAAGAAATGCCTTGCTGAAACTGCGCCTATACTTTTAGCTCGAGTTCGTGCAGTAACGCCTCACTTGCCAACCAGCGTTATCATGGCACATTGCGAATATGAAAGTTGGTTTCTTGCTGCCACTTCTTCAATTTCAACGCTAGAAAATGTTCAACCACCCCATAATCCAGAGTCAATCAAAGGTGCAAAGGAATGGCTTTCAAAAAATATGAGAGGTGAAAATTATGAACCAACACTGCATCAAGCATCGTTTACCACAAAATTCGATTTACAAATGGCTCGCGCCGCCGCGCCTTCGTTCGATAAACTTTGCCGCGATTTAACCACCATGCTGACCGAACTTTCTAATAGCCCTCTGCCGCCGTCAGACTCGAGATAAGCGCCAACGCGGCAGTTTCTGCCCGTAAAATCCGCCGCCCAAGACTGACCCGAACAATCCCTTTTTTCTCGAGCAGATTTATTTCTCCGCTCGAGAATCCGCCTTCGGGTCCTGAAATAATAGTAAAAGGTGTACCCCAAGAAATCGCTTCTCGCGGCAGGACACTCGAGTGTGGGTGTGCCACAATTGCGGGTGCAGACAGGCTCGAGAGTAACACTGGCTCGAGAACACTGGGTATAACATTACGCTGGCACTGCTTGGCGGCTTCAGTGGCAATACGCCGTAAGCGCTCGAGTTTTTGCGTTCCAATTTCTTTAACTTGGCTGTGCTGGGTGATTAAAAGCTGGATGCTCGAGACTCCAAGTTCGGTAGCGCTGCGTACCACATCCGATAATTTATCGCCTTTGAGCATGGCAATGGCTAAAGTGATGGCTTGCGGTGGCTCGAGACTGCTTGGTGTGGCAGGTTCGAGTTGCACGGTTATTTGCATCTCGGAAATTTCGAGAATGATGCCTTTAGCTTCTAGCCCAGCCCCATTAAAAATAGTTAGTGAATCGCCAATTTTTGCCCGTAGCACCCGCAAATGTGCCGCCTCGAGACCCGTAATTTGAATGGTTGGCTCGAGAGTCGGGTGATAAGTTCGGTGTGGGCGCATAAAAAAGTTTAACCCCTCGAGACTGCTCGAGGGGTTTTTGATAGGCTTTAGATTTAGAGTTTAATTTCGCCGCCGCCACCACCAAAGGTAATACCTAAGTTGCAACCACCCAAGGCTGGACTGGTGGCAACAGTTGCATCAACTTTGACGCTGTTTGGAGTTGGTGCGGTGCTGATGATGCTGATGGCGGTGGCAAGGTTTGGAATGGCGAACAGCAAAGCTGCTGTATTTAATTCACTGACCACGCCGGCTGGGGTGATTTTGAAGGTAAAGGTTGGAATGGTTGCAGTCACACTGCGAACCACAGCAGGTGTGGCAGATGTTGAATCGCTGACAGCCACGGTCATGTTTGAGACGGTTACAGCAATGCTGGTGGCGTTTGCCGCAGCAACGCAGCCAGCCGAGATTGTGGCACTGGTAATTGCCAATTGGACATTGAATGAAGACGGTGTAAATGGAATGGCGGTGGTCAAGTCGGCAAAGGTTGCACTGACGGTGGCGTTACCCTGTCCAGCTACTTGCGGGCGAACCGATGCACCTGTGGCAGAAAGTGGTGCGCTTAAAACTGCGCCGCTCAATCCGAGTGGATTATCAACTTTGATGGGCGGAATTAGTCCACATCCTGCCATAAGTGCGCTTAATCCGAGGGTCGCTCCTAATAGTGCTACTTTTTTCATAATCCTCCGTAACCATATACCTATGCTTTAGAATAGCTTAGTATGTCAGGTTCGATACAAAGTCTAGCACGGCTATCGTCACAGCAACGTCAAAAATCAGGCTAGGGTAGAATACGTTGGTGACGATTCGAGTTTTACCAGAGTCTTTGCGCCGTGAAATCGCGGCGGGTGAAATTATTGCCCGTCCAAGTGACGCGGTAAAAGAACTGCTCGAGAACGCACTCGATGCTGGAGCAACCCGTATCGAAGTAACCTTACGAGCGGCTGGACTGGATTTAATTCGAGTGACGGACGATGGTTCTGGCATTCCTTCTGGGGAAGTCGAATTGGCTTTGGAGCGTTTTGCGACTTCTAAACTCGAGACGATAGAAACCATTAGCACCCTTGGTTTTCGTGGCGAGGCATTATGGAGCATGGCATTTGCGGCAGATGTGGTGCTGACCACCCGTCCTAAAAATCAACTTGGCGGCTCGAGACTCAGTGTCCTAGATGGTGAACGCAGCCTAGAAAAAGTCACCTCTGCTTCGGGGACAACTGTAGAAATAAGGGATTTGTTTGCCCGTTTCCCAGCCCGTAAAGCGGGTTTAGAAAGCCCTGCGCTCGAGACTCGGCGGGTCTTAAATCTGGTACAGCGTTATGTACTGCATCACCCTGCTGTGGCTTGGCGCGTAACAATCGAATCGGATGTGCGCTTAAACCACACACCAAGCCATTTTCGTGAGGCAGTCGCTACAGTGTATGGCGCAATGACCGCTAACCGCTTACTGAATCTCGACTTTGAACAAGACAGTGTGCGGGTTTCTGGGGTGATTACCCGTCCAGAATTGGCACGTCCACGCACCGACCGAATGCACGTGGCGATTAACAACCGCCCGGTAGAACTCGAGACCAATATCGAGAATGCGGTGCTTAAAGCCTTCAGTACCTTATTACCAAAGAATCATGCCCCGAGTATGGTCTTAAACATCGTTGTGCCTTCGCAAATGGTCAATCAGAATGCCCATCCGGGCAAGTTGCGGGTGGCGCTGCTCGAGGCTAAACAGGTCGAGAAAGTTGTAGAAGCCGCCATTGCCCAAGTGCTAAATGCCCAACCGCTTGCCCCAAGTGTGCCAGAACCTCGGGTTGTCCAAGCTCCACAAGCCATTCGTTCAAGTTTTCCAGAATTGCGTTTGATTGGCACATACCGCGATACTTATTTACTTGCCGAGAGTACCGACGGCGATTTATGGTTACTCGACCAACACGCTGCCCATGAACGAATTATTTTTGAAGAACTCGAAAACAGTTTTGAAACCGCCCATACCCTCGAGTTACCCAAACCAGAATTGCTGACCCTGCCACCCGACATGGAACTTGCGCTCGAGACCAAACGCGAAGAACTCATCACTTGGGGTTTTACCTTCGAGAACTTTGGCGGCGGACTACACCGCATTGCCAGTATTCCCAGTGCCTTTATTGCGATTCGACTCGAGACAGTGGTGGATGTGCTATCGCGAGCCTTAAATGCCCCAGATGCGCGGCGCGATTTTCTGGCACGAATGGCGTGTTTGCCCGCCATCAAAGCTGGGCATAAACTCGAGAAAGCCGATGCAACGGCACTGCTCGAGGCGTTGCGGGCTTGTCGTGTGCCGTGGGCGTGTCCGCATGGCAGACCGACGGCGCTTAAACTTGCCGAACGAGATTTGGCGCATCAATTTGGGCGGCGCAGTGCTAGGGATGTGGCTAGAAATTCGGAATTGGTAAAGGTTACTTCTTAGCTTTGGGCTTCTCTAATTTTATAGGTTTAGGACGTACTAAATCACTTGAACGGATGACTTTTTTAAGCGCCGCATTGATGTAATTAAATGCCTTGTCGGTTTCATCCCGCGTGATTAAATTCTGGCTTGAGTCGTTCATGTAGACATAAATGACCTTATCACCCGATAGTGTCTCGAGAAACCCCGAATAGGTCAGGATTCTAGCCGTGTTACCGCTTTTACCGCCGTAATACTTAAAAGGTACGCGGATATAACTGCGTCCCTTGCCGTGCGACATGATTTCTCTAAACTTCTTTTGTGAAGAGGTGCTTAAGTCGTAACTCACAAACGCATTCCACATAAATCTTGCCCATTCGTGTGGGGTACTGGTATTTTGTAGGTTGCGGTCAATTTGGCTCATGGTTTCTACGCCACCATTGCGCCCCGCAAAATAACCTTGGTCAAGGAATCGGCGCAGTGTTTCGGCATTGGTGTTTAAGGCTTTTTGGTCTAGGCGCTCAGCCAGTGCCAACTGGGTTTCATAGGGGGCATTAGCAAAGCGTTTTGTGGCAGCCACCAAACTGTATTTTGGAAAGTCCGCCCCGCCAAGCCCAGCTTGGGCTGTCCACCATGTTTTGGTCGGTAACAATAAACGGGTGTTGCAAAGCCCTAGGCGTTGGGCTGAGGGTTGTAAGCCGTCCAAACCCACACGCCGAAATAAAATATCGGTGGCGGTGTTGTCCGACCATGAAATCATTGCCATCCCCAGATTCAACAGTAGGGTGTTGTCATAAGGGTAACGCCCGTAACTCTGGTTGCCCTTGGTGACATTAAAACGCTCCTCGAGTTTAATTTTGCCACTGTCCACACCACGCAGCACTTCAAATAAAACACTGGTTTTGAAATTGCTTGCCAAGGGAAATTGCCCTTGTGGATTTTGCCAAGTGGCTTGTTCTAACTTAAATTCTTTTGTGCCACGGCTAAAACGCCCAACAAACAAGCCAACTCTACCAGTGATGCCTTTAGGAACGGCTGGCGGTTTTATAAATTGGGTTGGAGTTAGCGGTATAGCACAACCAGCCGCGTTAAAAGATACAGCTTTAACAGGTTCAGGGGCAATTTGGCTCGAGACGGTCACGACTTTGGTGGTCGGTGTGCTGGCAAGCACCGCCGTATTTTTAATCGGGGCGGGTTGCAAAACCACAGTTTGACCGCTTTTTCCGCAAGACAACAAAGAAAATATCAGGACATAAAAAATAAAGCGCATAACATTTTCATTCTGACACGGTTTAGTTAAAAACGGAACGTTACACTTGACTGTGTGGTATCTTTTTGCGCTGCAAGAAAAGGACAACATGCTCGGTGTTTTTATTACATTTGAAGGACCTGAAGGGGCTGGAAAAAGCACCCAAACCAAACTGCTCAAAGCTGCGCTGGAACGGGCGGGCTATGCGGTGCTGCTGACTCGAGAACCGGGTGGAACACCACTAGGCGATGCAGTGCGGGCAGCGCTTTTGAATCCAGACCTCGAGATTACGGCGCTATCCGAATTTTTGCTGTTCAGTGCTTCTCGGGCGCAACTTTGCAAAGATGTTATTGTGCCAAACTTAGCTGCTAATTATGTGGTGATTTGTGACCGATTCTTTGACTCGAGTCTTGCGTATCAAGGTTTTGGACGCGGCTTAAACCTGGATTTTCTGCGTGAAGTGACTTGGGAAGCCACGGGCGGACTTCGCCCACACGTAACCGTACTGCTTGACCTCGAGCCGAAACTAGGTTTGGAACGGGCTGCCAGAGTTGGTGCGCCAGACCGACTCGAGCAAGCTGATTTGGAGTTTCATCAAAAAGTCAGGGCTGGGTTTCTCGAGTTAGCCAGAGCCGAACCGGAACGTTTTTTGGTTTTGGATGCCACCCAAACCGCCGATGTAATCCATGAACAAATTCTGGCAGCCGTGACGGGTTCGTTATCGTTGATGGCTTGATTGAATTATAGTGCCAAAACCTCTCGAGCAGATTTTCAAGGGGAACATCTTCATGTTATGGCTGAATGGCTTTTGGTTCGCCGTAGACAAAA
>JANNEE010000765.1:0-2448 GCA_031388325.1 Deinococcales bacterium | reverse complement strand
TGGTTTAATTGGGCTTGGGGTTGGGGCGCGTTCGTACACCCAAAATCTGCATTACTCAAGCGAATACGCGGTTGGGCAAATTGGGGTCAAGGAAATTATTGCTGATTATGCGCTGCGTTCTGAATCCGATTTTGCTTTTGCCTCGCATGGTTTTTATTTGGATAAAAAAGAACAGCGCTGTCGGTTTATTTTGCAAGATATTTTTAATGTTGTGGGTTTCTCGAGAAGTGCCTATCAGCAGCGTTTTTCTTCGGATGCAGTGGATGATTTCCCGATTTTTACGGGTCTACAGGGACTTGGGTTGATTTCTATATCTCGAGACCAAATTTACCTGACCGAAATGGGACTTGAACGCAGTGATGCAATTGGGCATTTGTTTTACTCGAGCCACGTTCAGCAATTAGCCGAAGAATACCAATGGCGCTGAGTATTTTGTACCGTGGATTTTTAAGCAGTTGCAATTATGCTTGTGCCTACTGCCCGTTTGCTAAGCATACCGAATCTAAAGTTGAGCATATGCGTGATGCTGTCGCTCTCGAAAAATTCCTAACTTGGGTGGAGGCTCGAGGCAAACCGACCAGTGTATTTTTTACCCCTTGGGGTGAGGCGTTAATTCGTACTCGCTATCAAAAAGCGGTGCAGCGCCTTTCAAATTTAGCGCATCTCGAGAAAGTGGTGGTGCAAACCAATGGCTCATGGGGTTTGCGTTGGCTAGAACAGGTCAATCTTGAGAAGTTAGCCTTGTGGATAACCTTTCATCCATCGGAAACCAGTCTCGAAAAATTTACGACTCGAGCCAATGAACTTGTTCGGCTTGGAGTGCGCTTTAGTGTTGGGGCTGTGGGTATCCGCGAAAATCTTGTATTGCTCGAGCAACTGCGAGAAGCCATTGCGCCCAAAATTTACTTGTGGATAAACGCTTTTGACCGCCGAGAACGCAATTATTACAGCCCAGAAGCGCTCGAGCGTCTTACCAAAATAGACCCATACTTTGCCCTCAATCTCGAGCGCTACAAATCTCGAGGACAAACCTGTAGTGCGGGTCATACGGTGATTAGTGTGGATGGTTTTGGCATGGCGCGGCGTTGCCATTTTATTGAAACGCCGATTGGCAGTATTTCCACGCCAGACTTTGAAGAAAAACTTTTGCCTAAAGCCTGTTCTCGCAGTTTTTGCGATTGTCATATTGGCTATGTGTATCTCGAGAAATTGGGCTTACAAGAGGTATTCGCAGGTGGCATTCTCGAGCGAATACCTAGCCAATGGAATAAAAACATCCTCACCTGAAAAGCTCAAGGCGAGGATGTTCGATTTAGGAATTTATTGTTTGCCGACTTCGAGGCTAATGCCAATGGTGGTGCGGGGTTTGAATCCCTCGAGTTTTTCGCTCAGGTACTTGTCATTAGACTTATCCATCATTAAGTTCTGTCCCAAAAAGGCAGTCGCAAAGTGCTTGGTGATGTCATTCAGGCGTTCCCTGTCCCAGACTGGTTCAAACCAGCGTTCGTAATCCGACCAGTTGCCACGGGCAGCTTCGGGTGGGTTGTTTGTCCATGGGTTATGTGATGCGCCGTCCAAGGTGAGTAAGTATTTACTGCTCGAGCCAGAAGTCTTAAAGGCAGTTTGGGCATCGCGTTTATAGGTGGCAATGTCGTCCTGAGCGCCACAAGCCACAAACAATGGGGTTTTCATGGCTTTGAGTTGAGTGGCACTGAGCCAAGGAATCCCATATGGTGCCATTGCAAACACAGCTTTGATGCGTGGGTCGGCTTTGACCACACTCGAGCCGCGCACTTGGGTAATCCCATCAAAAAATGGCAGGGCAAAACAAGGACCTTCGTTATTGGAGGCTTTGCAGTACGCCTCTAGGTTGGCTTTGTCTAAGCCGATGCCTGCGGCGTTTAAGACCGAATAACCACCGTAGCTATAGCCCATCAATCCGACATTGTTGCCGTCGGCATTGCTCATACTCTTGGCAATTTCGCCGATGCTAAACAGAATATCCAATGGTCTGTCCACCAAACTCGAGATATACGCCGCTTGGGTGATGTCGTCATAGGTACTGCCCGTATGGTCTATGGCAGCAACCACATAGCCTCTGGATGCCAAATGTTCGGTCAGGTACGACATCATAAATCTCGAGCCGGCTTGTCCGTGCGATAAAATCACCATCGGAAATTTGCCTGTTTCGAGTGTGGCATCTCGAGCCGCCCGTCCGGGCAGGTCAAATTTGGTTGTGCCAATCGTGGCTTTGTAAATCGTGCGTTCTGCTTGGGTAGCTCTGAGCTTAGCGGGGTACCAAACCTCTAGTGTTAATGGGCGCTTACGGGTCGCATCGGTCAAGTTTAGGGTTTTGACCCCAACTTGGTGTGTTCCCCTTGCCGCGAGTGGCGGAGCATCTGGACGCGAGATGGTTTGCCCCAAAGCAGTTATCGAGGCGGTTGCGAG
>JANNEE010000752.1:0-1967 GCA_031388325.1 Deinococcales bacterium | reverse complement strand
TCGGCGGGGGAAAGGTACGCTTCGGTATACGAAATCAATATGCTGCGCTGTATTTTTTGCGGCATGTGCGAAGAGGCTTGCCCGACAGGTGCAATTATTTTAGGTACAGACTTTGAACTCGCCGATTATAAATCTCGAGATTTTGTGTATGGCAAGGAAGACATGATGGTCGGCGTGGTCGGTACAAAGCCCCAACGCCGTGAAGCCGAACACAAGAATAAACCTGTCAAACTTGGCTACAACATCACCCCTCGAGCCGAAGTTGCCGAAGCACTCGAGGCGCTAAAGAACCCCAATAAGCGAGTCTCGAGTCTGCCAGCTTCTGGTGTGGGTATAGGGGTTGTATCTCGAGATGCTGGCGATGATACAGGGCGCTCGAGTCCAAGCCGAATTAACGATGCACCAATTGCCAAGGGTATAGTGAAACGATGATTGTCTTTGTTTTGCTTTCTTTGCTGGCGATTGCTGGAGCGCTTGGCACGATTTTATGGAAGAATGCGCTTTACAGTGCGCTTTCTTTAGTCGGGACGCTTCTGACCTTGGCGTGTATTTTCGTGACCCTCGAGGCGCAGTTCTTAGCTAGTGTCCAAGTGATTGTCTACGCGGGTGCAATCATGGTGCTGTTCTTGTTTGTGATTATGCTCCTAAACGCCCAGTATCCAGACCAGCACGAAGACCCACTGCCGTGGCTTGCGCCTGTGGCAATTGCTGGGGGGATTGTTCTGGCAGGTGCGCTTGCCTACACTGCCTTTTTGTTCAAAGCCCCAAAAGCCCTCGAGGTGGCAGCCAAAGCCTTGCAGGGTGGCACACCGGGTCCTGTGGGCGAAACGCTGTTTACTAAGTTCTTGTTGCCATTTGAAGCCGTGTCGTTGCTCCTGATTATTGCAGTTGTTGGTGCGGTGGCTCTTGTCAAACGCGAACCTGAAGGCAAGCAGGCTCGAGAAACCCTCGAAGAACGCGCCACCCACACCCCCGAGGAGGTCGTCGCATGAAAATGTTGTCTTACGCGGGTGATGACAAGCGACCCAAGCCCGAAAGGTGCTGCTTTGGGGTCAAGAAGCATCACCCCTACATCGAATTTGTAGGGGCGAACCTTGTGTTCGCCCTGACCTTACAAATAACTGGTGAACATCATGGTTGAAACCCCGTATTACATTGCCCTTGCGGGTATTTTATTTTCGATTGGCGCAGTCGGTTTTTTAATGCGCCGCAGCGTAATTCAAATGTTCTTGTGTGTCGAACTAATGCTGAATTCTGCCAATCTCGTGCTGGTGGCATTTGCCAGAGCATGGGGCAATCTCGAGGCGCAGACAGCCGTGTTTATCATCCTGACCCTTGCGGCGGCTGAGGTGGCAATTGGCTTAGCGATTATCGTGGCTATTTTTCGTAAGCGTGTGTCTACCAATGTGGATGAGTTATCTGGTTTGAAGGGATAAATTGTGGAGAATATCTTTTACTTAATGATTGCGCCGCCGCTTCTTGGTTGGTTGCTCTTAATTGCTTTTGGTAAGCGGCTGCCCGAGCCAACTTCGGGTTATGTGGCGAGTGGCATGATTTTGGTCTCATTTATCATGGCAGTGCTTGGGTTTTTTGGCACAACGAATCTCGAGGAAGGTAAGCAGTGGCATGTGAAACTCTGGGAATTCCTGCCATTTATTGGTGGCGAGGGTAAATCCTTGTACATGGGTTTTGCACTCGACCAACTCTCGAGCCTGATGACCCTGATTATTACGGGCGTTGGCTTTTTGATTCATGTCTTTGCAATTGGGTATATGCACCAAGATTCGGGTTTCTCGAGGTTCTTTGCTTACCTCAATTTCTTTGTGGCGTTTATGCTAATTCTGGTGTTGGCGGATTCCTTGCCAGTCTTGTTTATTGGTTGGGAAGGCGTGGGTGTTGCCTCATTCCTGCTCATCGGTTTTTGGTACAAGGATTTTAATAACTCGAACGCTGCCCGTAAAGCCTTT
>JANNEE010000734.1:0-2050 GCA_031388325.1 Deinococcales bacterium | reverse complement strand
TTTTAAGGCGTTGTTGTTTTTATCTTCGGGTAGTGTCATCCATGCCCTTGAGGGTGAACAGGACGTTCGTAAAATGGGTGGTTTGAAATCGGTGCTTCCGACGACTCATTTGGTGTCCTTGATTTGTACATTGGCAATTATGGGTGTACCACTTCTGGCTGGGTTTTTCTCTAAAGACGCGATTCTCGAGAGTACCCTAATGTCACCTTTTGTGGGTGGAGAAGCTGGTAGTGTTCTGCTTTTTGCCGTGATGGTGATTGTCGCAACCATGACCGCCGCCTACATGTGGCGTTGGTACGTGCTGGTTTTTGTTGGCGAGTACCGAGGTCATGCCCATCCGCACGAATCTGGGGCAGTTATGACCTTACCTCTGATGGTGCTGGCGGTTCTTAGCGTGGTTGGTGGTTTTATTGGCTTACCGCATTTCTTGGGTAAGAATGTCAATTTAATCGAACCGTACCTCGAGAAAGTTGCCCATAATGCTGACGGTATGACCAAACTCGAGGGAATCGTTGAATTTGTTCCACTGATTTTTAGTGTGTTGGCTGTACTTGTCGGGTATTTGATTGCCAATTACTTCTTTAAGCGCGATGGGGCTAACGTTATGGCAGAAGTTCCAAATAGTTTTGGGAATGTTTCGAGAAACGCCTTGTACTTGGATAAAGTCTATGATTTTGTGCTTGGTAATCCGTCTCGAGTGGCGGCGCAGTTCTTAGGGATTGTGGATAAAAGCGGGGTTCAAGGCGGGGCGCATTTTCTGGGCGAGCAAGTCGGAGAAGCTGGCGCGAGCTTAAGTATTTGGCAAGCTGGTTTTGCTCGTGGTTACGCCGTCGCAATTCTCATCGGCACAGTCGGTTTGATTGGTTTTTTAATCCTGCGGGGGTTTGCATGATTTGTGAATTACTTGTAGGGGCGGGGCTTGCCTCGCCCAACATGCCAAAGCCAAAAGCATTGGCGAGTTGGTTGGTCGGGGGATTGGCATGAATTGGGTTTTAATTGCGTTTATTTTCTTGCCGCTTCTGGCTGCCTTGTTGTCGTTGCTTGTCCCAAAGGCGGCTCGAGGGCGTTTTGCAGTGCTGGCGGGTTTGGTTCATTTGGCGGTGGGTGTCTACATTTGGCTGGGTGGAACAAAACTCGAGCAGTTCAGTACCGTCACAGACTGGCTGCCGGGGCTAGGTGTAAAATTCGCGGTCAGCACTGATGGCGTGTCGCTGCTGTTATCGCTCGTGACTGCCCTGATGGTTCCGCTTGGTCTGTACTACCTTTCTTCTCGAGACGATGGCAAGTTATCGGCATTCTATCCGCTTGCGCTCGCCATGCAGACTGGTATTTTGGGTATTTATGCGGCAAGGGACTTAATTTTGTTCTATGTGTTCTTTGAAGCCACACTGATTCCTAGTTTGTTCTTGCTTGGGCGCTATGGTCGGGCTTCTCGAGTAAAAGCGCTGACTACAATGGCGTTGTACACGGTTTTTGGTGGTTTATTGATGCTGGTCAGCATCATCAGTGCTAAGTTATTGACTGGTTCACCGACCTTTCTGCTCGAGGATTTGTTGCGTGGTTTGCGTTTACCGATAGCCGATGTGACGCTTTTGTTTATCACTTTTAATCCCAAAACCATGATGTTTATTGGGTTTTTACTTGCCTTGGCGGTTAAAACCCCGCTCTTTCCGATGCACGCTTGGATGCCAGAATTTCATGCCCAGAATCATCCAAGTGGTGTGGCTGACTTGATGGGAACGCTCTATAAGGTTGGTGGCTATGCCTTGTTCCGTTTTGCTGTGCCAATGTTCCCCGATGTTGTGGCAAATGCCCAAGGTTGGCTGATGTTCTTAGCCGCCTTTACCGCCATTTATGGCGCATGGGTGGCGTTTGCCCAAACCGATTTTAAGCGCTTACTGGCATATGCGGGTATTTCTCACATGGGCTTAGTGGCTTTGGGTGTCTTTAGCCTTCATCCTGCGGGTGCGGCTGGCGCAATGTTGCTGCTTGCCTTTCAGGGTATCTACTCGAGTGGCTTGTTCTTGGTGGTTGGGATGCTCGAGCGTCG
>JANNEE010000668.1:0-4444 GCA_031388325.1 Deinococcales bacterium | reverse complement strand
GGGTATTCTTCTGCCATTCGTTCGACCATGCCGAGTTGATGCAGCGCCACATATTCGCCTTCTAGGTTTGATTGGCTTTGTGCCTCGAGCCTAAGTAAATCACACTCGCTTCTAGCCTCATCAAAACGTCCTGTACGGGCAAAGACATAGACCAAGCCATGTCGGGCTTGTGAAGCGGTACTTGGCTCAAAACGGGCTTTTCTAAATTCTTGTTCGGCTCGAGTAAAATCTTCGGCTTCAAAGGCTGCCCATGCTTTGGCTAGACGGTTCATTAAATGCCCGGAACAGGTAAACCAAGGCTTTGGATGGCACTGAGCATTCCACTGATGATTGGGCTGCGGACAGCACCGAGTAAACCAGTAAATGACAACACCAAGAAAATCAGCATAAAACCAAATGGGGTACGGCTCATCCATTGTTCTAAGGTGCTGATAAAGTTTTTAATTTGTTTGTTGCCGACAGCAAATAAGGCTCGAGCGCCATCAAGCGGGGGAATCGGAAAAATAAAAATCGCAGCTAAGGAAACACTATTAAACGCCCCAAGCATCATCCCAAGAATCACCGAGCGAAAACTATCGTCGTTGCCAGCCAATTGGGTCACAAAACCAGCCAAGAGCATCAGCACAAACGCCCAAAGCAGCATTGACACGGGTCCAGCCAACCAAACGGCGGCTTCTTTGGCATATTGACGGTTATAAAGCCGCACAGGAATCGAAGTTGGCACAGCAAAACCAAAAATCGCCAGCCAAATCCATGAAAAACTATCCAAATGCAAAGTCGGGTTGCTGGTGCTGGTAAAGCCGCGTTGCTTGGCGCTTGGGTCGCCAAAAGCGTTGGCTAGTAAGGCTTGGAAGACATTGTGCAGAACAATGCCAAAAGCCAATACAAAAAGGGCAATCAGGTAAGCGAGGGGGTCTTGTCCAAGGTACTGAATAAAAAACATGGCGTAAGTATAGGCTAAGACTGATGCGAACTCGAGGTCTTAAGGCTCATTTGGACTTATTTGAACTTCGGTCATTTTCTAAAATTCGCATTTTTACCCCAAAAATGTGTACGATAGAAACGTGAACGCGCTCGAACTCCTCGGCACGATTCAAGCGATGGACTTGGATTTAGACAAGCTACGACTTGACGAAGACAGTATTCCCGGCGAGTTAAAAGCTGCTCGGGACGACAAAATCAGATTAAATGGCAAGCTCGAGAAGCTGCGCCTTGAGCATTTAGCGGTGCGTCGTAAGCTCTCTGAAGCCGAGCTAGAATTGGCTGCGCTTGGCGAGCAACTCAAACGAGCCGAACACGATCAGCAACATTCAACCAGCGCCAAGGAACAAGGGCAGTACCACAGCCGTGCGATTTCTCTGCATGATGAAATCAATGACCTGACCGATGACAGTTTGCCCCTGACCGAAAAGTTAGACGACCTAAACAGCCAAATCGAGGATATTGGTGTGGCTTTGGATGAACTCGAGCCTAAACTCGTGCATTTAGAAAGTTTAGATGATGACCGCATCAAAGAACTGCAAAAGCAGTACCAAACACAACAAGCCAAACGCGACGCGCTGGCGGTTGGCGTGGATGAAAAAGTCTTAAAAGATTATGACCATGTTCGCAAAGCCAAAAAAGGCATTGGGTTTGTTAAAGTCATCGCTGGCAAGTGTGGTGGTTGCAAAGTGCAACTGACCCCGAATTTAATACAGCGAATTCGGGCTGGGCAATTTCCGGTCAAGTGCCAATCTTGCGGACGGATTCTTGCCCCATCGGTCTAAGGATGGAGCAGGTGCAAGGTTTGATTGAAATTCGTCGTGCCTTAAAGCGCGACCTCGAGGCATTGCTTGGGCTTTGTTTAGCTTGGACTGGAATCCCTGCGGCAACTGACCCGATGCGTTTACGAGAATTACTCGAGCAAGCACTGTTTGATGATGACAGCACCGTTTATTTGGCTTTCACGGGCAACCAGCTAATTGGTTTTTCGCATGTGACCTTCCAAGCCCGTCCGGTGCGTTTGGGTTGGCGTTGCACCATCGAAGAACTACATGCCATACCCGAATTTACTGGGCAACTCGAGCCAAAGTTACTTGAAGCGATTGTTCATGAATGCCGTGAACGCGGTGATGTAATTGCGCTCTACTTACTGACCCAACCAGACCTCGAGCCTCGGCAATTTGAGTTTTATCGCTCGCTTGGTTTTAAGGAACGAGGACGCGAAGTGCTGATTTGGAACGGCGGCTTGGTATGAATTACGCGGCGCTTCTGGCAGTTTTGGTCATTCTTGGGCTGGCGTTTCCGGTACTGGTGCGGGTCGCCAATGCCAATGGAATTCCACAATCGGTCAGTATTGTGGCGGCGGCTTTGGGGGCAATTTTGGTGCTGGCTTGGTTTTTTATTCGTCAACGGGTGTTGCGGTATCGTGCAATTGGGGCGCGAATAGAGGGCATTAAACAAAAACTGCTCGAGCGTCCAGATAACCTAGAATTTTACTTTGACCAAAACGAACACCTAGGGGATTTACTGATTGCCACCAACCGTCGTCGTGAAGCCCTTGAAGTGTTTGAAACCTACCTTGAACTCGAGAAAAAAGCAGGTCGGGAACTACCAAAACTCGAGGCAAAAATCGCCAAACTAAAAACCCATTTGGATGAGTTAAACTAACGCCATGCGCTTTTTTTTATTACTGCTGCTCTCGAGTTTAGCTTTGGCTGCCGATTTAGACGATGCCAAAGAGTTGTACGCCAAAGGTGAATTTCTTCGGGCTTCACAAATGGCGGCGACCCTCGAGACCTCCGCAGGGTTTTCGTTTGCGGCTCGTTCGCTTGCCGAGTTTGCTTCCTCTCGCCCTCGAGATGAGCGCGATGAACTCTACAGCCTTTGTGAACGTTACGCCCGTAAAGCGGTGCTACTGAACCCTAAAAATGCCGATGGGTACTTTGAAATTGCCGTGGCAGTTGGGCAACTGGCAAACCTGCGCGATGCTGGTTATGCGATTTCAACAGGTGTACCCAGTCAAATCCGCGATAACTTAAACCTTACCCTAGACTTAAACCCCAAGCACTGGTTTGCAATGGTTGTCTTGGGACGTTGGCACGCCGAAATGACTTCTCGGGGAATTGGCTGGATTTACGGCGCAAATGGTGACAGGACAGTGGAACTTTTAGAACTCGCCATAAAAACCGCACCAAAACGCATTTTGGTGCGGGTCGAAACGGCATTGGCATTTTTGGTGCTGGATAAACAAAAGTACCGTGAACGGGCTAAACGCGAACTCGAGACTGCCATTAAACTTGAAGTGATTGATGCGGCTGAAAGTCGCCAATTTGAACGCGCTAAACGCGAACTCGAGAATTGGCGTTAAATGCCGTACAAGCCACTGGCAGATTTTTCGACAGGTTGCCCACTCGAGCCACTAAAAACATTAACCTCTTCGATAAAACGTTGGAACAAGTAGAAACTGTCATGTGGTCCCGGGCTGGCTTCTGGGTGGTACTGGACACTAAAGACTGGGTAACGCAAGTGTGCCATGCCCTCGAGTGAATTGTCGTTTAAGTTGATATGGGTGGTCATAAAATGGTCTTTGACGGTTTCGGCATCTACGGCATAACCATGATTTTGACTGGTGATTTCGACTTTACCGTTAATCAGGTTTTTAACCGGTTGATTCCCGCCCCGATGACCATATTTCATCTTAAAAGTCTTACCACCCACGGCAAGCCCAAGAATCTGATGCCCAAGGCAAATCCCAAAGGTCGGCAGTAAACCAAGTAATTTCCAAGCCGTATCGTGCGTGTAGGCTGGGGCGCTTGGGTCGCCGGGACCGTTACTTAAAAATAAACCCTGCGGATGAAGTGCCATAATCGCGGCTGGGGTGGTGCTGGCTGGAACAACAATCACTTCTGCCCCGATGCCCGCAAGTTTTTTAATAATCATGTGCTTAATTCCAAAGTCCATAAAGACAATTCGCTTACCTTTTTCTAAAGTTGGATAAACATACGGAATTTGGGTCGTGACTTCGGGCATCATGTCGCGCCCATCAATATCATCATGAAATTTGGCTCGAGCCACTAAGCGCGATTCTTCTTCTGGGCTAAATTCACCAAATGGGTCTTCTGGGTGGGTATAGGAACGGTGCGAAACCACGCCTTTGACCACGCCACCTTCACGCAAACGACGCACCAGCGCCCGAGTGTCTATGCCTTCGATGCTGACCACACCATGTTGCTTGGTGAAGCTCTCTAAAGCATCGGTGGCTCTAAAATTGCTGTGGTTCTTGGTGAATTCTCTGGCAATAAAACCACGCACATAGGGCTTATTGCTTTCCATGTCATAAACCGTAATGCCGTAATTTCCAATGTGCGGATAGGTCATACAGACAATTTGCCCATTGTACGAAGGGTCGGTCATGATTTCTTGATAGCCAGTCATGCTGGTATTAAAAACCACTTCGCCAATT
>JANNEE010000648.1:0-2234 GCA_031388325.1 Deinococcales bacterium | reverse complement strand
GTGTCATTGGCATTTTTCTATTATTTCGCCCAAAACAGAATATGTTAAAATCCGAGGTGTGCCAACTGTTGACGAACTGCGTGAACGCCTAAAAAGACCACTGGAACGCGAATTGGCTTCCGGTTGTCAAGATAAAGTCGTGACGGCTGGACTTGAGGCGTTACTCAGCAATGTGGCACAACCTTTTCCCAAGGTGCGGGCGGTGTTGGATGGCTACAGCACCTTTAGTTTAGAAGAACGCCAAACCCGATTGCTCGAGGCACTGACATTGCTCGAGCCAGCCCCAAAACCCGTAGTCACTCGAGTTCAAAAGGATTTACCAACCGAACGCAGCCCCGTGCATCTGTCGGAACGCAGCCCTGTGCATTTAGACAGCCTGCTCGAGAAACTGACCCTGCCGATTGGTGCAGTTAAAAAACTGGCGCTCTTAAATGTGCGCTCCGTAAGGGATTTACTGCATTTTTATCCGCGTCGTTACGAAGACAGGCGCAAATTACCGGGCTTTCATTTAATCGAAGATGCCACAAAAGTCACGATTGTTGGCACTGTCACCAGTAAATCTCGAGTGCAACCGCGAAAAGGAATGCTGATTCTCAAAGCCGAACTGCGCGACGACTACGGCAACATGGCAGCCGCCACGTGGTTTAATCAGCCTTGGGTCGAAAAAACCCTGCGCGAAGGCGCTCGGCTGATTGTGACTGGCAAAGCCAAGCGTTTTGGACGCAAGTTAGAAGTTGGAGTCGAATACTTTGAACTCGACGACGACGGCGAGAGCCTCAGCACCGACCGTGTGATTGGGGTTTACAGCACCACCGATGGCATTTCTCAAGCCTTTTTGCGGCGCTGCGGACAAGCGGTGCTAGATGCTTTTCCTGAACTCGAGGATTTTTTAAGCAGCAAAACCCGTGGGGAATTTAAGCTGATGCCGCTTGCCCAAGCCCTGCGAGAAGCCCATCAACCAACTGAACTTGAAACCTTAGAATTGGCACTCGAGCGGCTTAAATTTGATGAATTCTTGTTCCTCGAGTTGCGGGTGATGCTCGAGGGGAAAAGTCATTTGCTCGGTAAGCAATTCAGGGCGTTAGACGAAGACATCAACCGTTTTGAAGCGGCATTGCCGTTTAAGTTTACCAAAGCCCAACGTCGCTGTTTACTCGAGATTGCTGGCAGTATGCGCCTGCCAAAGCAGATGGCGCGGTTGCTCCAAGGGGATGTCGGCAGTGGCAAAACCGCCGTAGCTGCCTGTGCTTTGTACTTGGCGGCACTGGATGGTTTTCAAGGCGCAATGATGGCACCAACCGAAATTCTGGCACGGCAGCATTACCTTAATTTTCAAAAGTATTTATTCCCACTTGGCTTAAAAATAGAATTACTGATTGGGGCAATGACCGTCAAAGAACGCCGTGCCGCCCGTGAACGGCTCGAGACGGGGCAAATTGATATTGCGGTGGGTACACAAGCCCTAATTCAAGAAGGGGTTAATTTTAAGAACCTTGGTTTAGCGGTCATAGACGAAGAACACCGCTTTGGCGTGATGCAGCGCCGAGCATTACTTGCCAGCCGCCCCGATGTTCTGGTGATGAGTGCCACACCCATTCCGCGTAGCCTCGCTTTAACTGCGTATGGCGATTTAGAGCTAACGATTATAGACGAACTCCCACCCGGACGCACCCCAATTCAGACCAAATTGCTTTTAGACACGCATCGTCGGCAGGCTTATAGTTTTGTGTTGCAACAAATTCGCCTTGGCAGACAAGCCTTTGTGGTTGCGCCGTTAATCGAAGAATCCGAAAAACTCGAGGAGATTCTAGCTGCCACTCAACTATCAGCCGACTTAAAAGAAATCCTTCCCGAAGCCAGAATTGAACTGCTGCACGGAAAAATGCCCGCCGAACAAAAAGACCAGATTATGCAGCGTTTCCGTAGTCTCGATTTTGATATTTTGGTGTCTACCACGGTTATTGAAGTCGGTGTGGACATTCCCAACGCCACAGTTATGGTGATCGAAAATGCCGAACGCTTTGGATTATCGCAACTGCATCAGTTGCGTGGACGGGTCGGACGTGGCGCAGAACAAAGTTATTGCTTACTGGTGGCTGGCGACCACAGCAAAAAAACCAAGGAACGCCTTAAAGTGATTGAATCCACCACTGACGGCTTTAAGATTGCCGAAGCCGACCTAAAACTGCGCGGACCTGGCGAAATCATGGGAACACGCCAAAGCGGGTTAGCTG
>JANNEE010000616.1:0-8400 GCA_031388325.1 Deinococcales bacterium | reverse complement strand
GGGCTTGGCTAGCACGTAAGACCGTGGCATATTGGCGCTGCATTAACAAATCTTCGATTTCGGCAAGGGCGTACAACCCATGATGCCAAGCAGGAATCATTTCAAATGGCGGCAGTGATTGCAAAGGTTTACCCAAGAAACGGGCTAAACGCACCCGCCAAATCATCATCGCGGGTGCGTCAAAACGTTGTGCCAAGGCAAGGGCTTGTTCAAGTTGTCCAAGCATGGTGTGGCACAAGACACTATTTTCAGCAGCGATATTCTCGAGTTCACGGTCATCGGCTCGTTTTGCCAGCACCAAAGCTCGCTTGAAACGTTCCAATGCCTCTTCGACATCATCTTCTAAGGTCAGGATTACACCGGTGTTATTGAGGCTAAAGACTTGGAGTTCTAAATGCCCAACTCGAGCCGCCTCCTCAGAAATTTCGGCATGGACTTCTAAAGCCCTCGACCATTGGCGTTTACCACTGTAGGCGTTGGCTTCTAAGCGGCGCAGTTGCAAGTAGCGCAGTAAATCGGTCTCACGGCTGAGGCGGCTTTGGGTGGCTTTGGTCAGTAAAAGTGTGCGGTTATACTGTCCTAGCGTCAGCGCAATTTGCCCAAGCAGCAAAAGCGCATCCACCTCGAGTTCAAGGTCATGCCCCTTGAGGTTTGCCCAAGCCATTAAGGCATGGTGTCTGGCGGTGGCAATATCAGACATCGCCAGCGCCACCCGAGCGCGAGCCAGCAGCACTTCTGCCCCAGAAGCTCGAGACAGCACTTCTAAAGCCCGTATTGGTTCGCCCCTTGCCGTTAAGAGTTCGGCAAGTCGCAATCTGGCTTTGGCTTCAAGGTTGCTGTCGGCGTGGTACAAGACTTCGCGGTAATGGCGTTCGGCTTCGGCAATATGCCCAGTGGCTCGTAAGGCTTCGGCAAGTCCTAATGTGGCTCGAGCGCGTAACTGACTGCCCTCAGAACTGATCAAGTGCATGGCGGACTCAAGCGCCGCCCTAAAACCACGTTCAGCAAGGGCGTAATGCAGGTTCTTCAAGGCACTTTCGCCGCCACGTACCCCCATTTCAAGGGCTTTTTGATAATGCTGGGCAATCGCATGATGCTCGGCTAATTCGACATCTGAGGCACGTAAAACCAAGCGCTCGGCGGCTTTGGCATGGAGTTGTTTGGCAGTCAGTACACTTAAATCCGAACGCAATTTAGCCGCGTATTCGGGGTGGGTAAAACGGTAGCCATTGCCTCTGGTCCCAGCAATCTCGAGCAGCACCCGCGCCCGCATCATATCTTCAAGCGCACTGATGGCGAGGTCATCGTCCCAGCCAAGTATTTTTCGGGCATCCTCATAATCAAAACGAGTGCCAAGCACGGCGGCAGCTTGGGCAAACAGCAGCGCCGTTCCCGTTAATTGCTCCAAGCGTTTCTCTAGGATTCCAGCAATATTTTCAGGAATTTGGTCATCGCTGCGTGTCCATTCAAAAATACCATCGCGTTCTAGCAGTTGCCTGCGCTCGAGCATGGTGCGTAAACGTTCCTCGAGCAACCACGGATTACCGCCACTGCGTTCGAGTAAGACATCACGCAGACGCGCCTCGACGGGCGCACCAAGTCGGGCTTCAATCAAGCGCTCCAAGGCTTCTGGCGGCAAGGCAGTTAAAGCAACCGTCTGGTCACGGGCAGGTAAATGACGTTCAAACCCATACGCCAAATCTTCAGGGCGGTAGGTCAGGATTGCCCGAACCTTATTTGCACCACGTAAACCGTGGGCTAAATGCCGTAAATCCTCGGCGTTGGCAAAATGCAAATCTTCAAAAACGACAATCCCATTGGTGTCCTCGAGTAATTCACGCAAGGCTTCGTAACGGGCAAGACGCTGTAAATCATTGTTCCAAGCCCCTGATTTCAGACCGTCTCTGGCGGTCTCCGACAAACCCCAAAATGCCTCGGGTTGCTTTTCGGTCAACAACTCTATAAAACGCTCAAACCACGCCCCCGGCGCGTCATTCTCGAGCCAATGGACTTGAAGCCATGTGTTTTGAAAATTACCTGCCAGTTCTTGCAGCAAACGCGATTTGCCAATACCCGCTTCGCCAAGCAAAGCCACCACACAATGAATCGGTTCAAGCGCTCGGTACAGGTCGGATAACTCCAATGCCCGACCAATCATTGGGGCAGACAGCAGTTGCGGTGGTGGCACAGTCTGTTTGGTTTGTACCCCACGCAAGGTGGCTGCCACTTCGGAAGCAGAAATTGGGCGTTCGTTCGGAAATTTAGCCAGTAAACTCATGGTTAATTGCTCAAGATCGCTTGGAATATCGGCTCTGAATTCACGCACCGAACGCGGATTGACCTGTAAATGCGACAACAGCACCTCGGCAATGCTATTAGATTCAAATGGCACTCGCCCACAAAGGGCTTGGTAGAGCATTACCCCAAGCGCATACAAATCGGAGCGCGGGTCAAGTTCCAAACCACGGCATTGCTCTGGTGACATATACAAAACCGTGCCAACCATCGCCCCTTCTCGAGTCAGCAGCACACTGTTATCGCTGGCTTTGGACAAGCCAAAATCCATCAGTTTGACCTTATTTTGCGTGTTTAACATCACATTTTCGGGCTTTAAGTCACGGTGCAGCATCCCCACGCCATGCACCACGGTAAGCGCATCGCAAAGCTGAGCAAAAACATCACGCACCGCCTCCAAACTCGGACGCGACTCAATCCACTCTTGTAGGGTTTGCCCTTCGACATACTCTAAAGTCAAATACGGCGAACCAGCGTTTTCCCCATAATCCAAGACCTCAATGATATTCGGGTGTTTTAGGCTCGAGAGCGCCCGAAATTCGCGCTTCATCCGAGCGCCACCCGCAAAAGCAATGTTGCTGTGTAATTGTTTTAGGGCAACCAGCCGTTTACTTACGGTGTCAAGCGCGAGTAACACCCGAGCCGAAGCCCCAACACCCAATTCGCGCACCACCGAGTAACGTTCCATACGGCTACCATTATGACTTATTCTTGTGACCAATTGATTGCGCCTAAAGACTGACAGGGTTTTATAACTCGAGAATTATTTTAGGTACAAAACGCACTGCATCAGCCGCCACATAAAAAAGCGGAATCCCATCCCAATGGCGCAAGACTCGAGAAGCGTCTATGCCATGTAAATGCCCATACACTACCGCGTCTGGTTGTAATTCTTCGATAAATTGAGTGAACCCACTCGGTTCAAACGCTCCGTTGGTCGGCGGGTAATGCAGCATCAACACCAAACGGCTGTAATGCTTACCGCGCAAAGAAATTTTTGCCAGTTCAAGCCGCTCGAGTTCACGTTTATAAATTTTTTCATCATCCAAGCTAAAATCATCCTGCCCAGGACTTGTCCAGCCCCTCGAGCCAAGAATTGCCACATCACCCACCAGAACCGAATCGTGCTGTAAGGCTTGAATACTTGGTGGTAAGGCTGCCCGAACCTTAGAAATACTGCCCCACCAATAATCGTGATTACCGCGAATGATAATTTTATTGCCCGGCAGGGCGGCAATCATTTCTAAGTCTGGTTGTGCTTCCTCGAGCCGCATTCCCCAAGAAATATCGCCAGCAATTAGCACCGTGTCATCAGGGCGCACCGTCTCGAGCCACTTTTCAAAAAAGATTTGTGGATGCCCCTGCCAATTGCCACCAAAAATACCCATGGATTTACCATGCACACTCGATAAGTGTGGGTCGGCAATCGCAAGAAGTCGTGGCATAATAACATTGTAACGCAGGAATAAAAATTGCTGTACGATACCAGCCATGCCACGCACCATAGACAAAATTCGTCAAGCCAGTGTTGAAGAATACCTGCATTTCGAGGAAACGGCTTCGCAGCGCCATGAATTTGTGGATGGCAGTATCTTTATGATGGCTGGCGGAAGTGTACAACATGCTCAAATCGCTTTGCGTTTAGCTGCCAAACTGCTTGCAAGCACAGAAAATAGCGAATGCGAAGTGGTTACTTCTGATGTGAAATTGCAAATCGGCAATGTCTATTATTACCCCGATGTGATGGTCTCTTGTCATGAAAACAAAACCGAACGACGGTTTTTTCAAAACCCTTGCAGCCTCATTGAAGTGCTTTCAAACAGCACCGAACCCGTAGACCGAGGCGAAAAATTACTGCTTTACCGCACGATTACAACCTTACAAAGCTATATTTTACTGTCACAAGACACGATTCGAGCCGAAGTTTATAGGCGTTTACCTGATAATACTTGGCGTTACGAAGTGCTAGAAAAAGAGGATACTTTGGAGATTCCCTGCGCCAATTTTAAGCAACCACTCAATTCCATTTATAAGGGTGTACTGAATACATAACCCTTCGAGGAGTATGCCAGCTAACGGCTAAACCTTTAGAACTGGGCAATTAACAGCCCACAACCAGACTCGAGCCGAACCTTTATTTTTCCAAGCGCAATGTTAGAAATCCCTAGGCTTGAACCAAATTCAAGCACTGCATTCTCGAGATTCCACTTGGCATTTTGAATGGTTAAACCAGTACAGTTTTGAAGGGCTAGAACACTAAAAGTCTGCCCTGTCTCGAGTGGGATGCTGTGCTGGTTTACAATAATCCAAGCCGCTTCTGAACCGCTCTCGAGACCCACCACAAACCCCTGCTTGGTTTCTCGAGCCGCTAGAAGCGCAATGCCTAAGGCATGGTCAAACCGCCCACCAAATGCGCCAAGTATGGTGGCACTGGTTGCGCCAAGGCTTTTAGCAGATATAAGTGCCAATTCGAGGTCGGTGCTGTCTTTTTCTGTTGGGAAAGTCTGACGTGGGGCATCTAGGATAATCCCGTCGCTCGAGTCAAAATCGCCAACCCATTGTGTGACTGTTAAACCCAGTGTGACCGCGTGCCTTGCGCCGCCATCGGCTGCCACCACAAGACTGGTTTCCCCTGCCAAAGCCCTAACTCGAGGGGTGATACTCAGGTCTCCAGCCGCAAGAATAAGCGCGTGCATAATTACTTGCGTTTGAAACTCGGTTTTTCATCCTCGGGTTCTTGACCGTCTAAGTTCTGAATGGCAGAAACAAAATCTTGGACATTATCAAAATCCTTATAGACACTGGCAAAACGAATATACGCCACATCGTCTATGCCGCGTAAAAATTTCATGGCACGACGACCAATTTCGACACTCTGAATTTCGGTGTCGCCAAAACCATCTTCTAAACTAAAGGCAAAAGCCCGTAAGCGCTCGGCATCCACTGGGCGTTTTTCGCAAGCAATAATTAAGCCCCGCAGCAACTTATCTGGGTCAAAGGTTTCTTTGCGTCCAGAACGTTTAAGCACCGTCAAAGGTTCAAATTGAGCGCGTTCATAACTGGTGAATCGGTAGCCACAATTGGGGCATTCTCTGCGCCGACGAATACTTGCCCCTTCATCCGAAGGACGCGAATCCACAACTCTGGTGTCTAAATGTTGACAACGAGGACACTTCATTCTAAGAACTCCCGAGGAATAAGTTTTTTGCGTTCAGGCAAAGGCGCTAATTTAACCCCAATTGTTTGACCCGTAATGCCTCTTGCCGCAGGTAATGCCAAACTTAAAGCACTTTCGCCAAGTCGTGCATCAAAATCTACACCACCAGAAATTCTCGAGGGAACAAGCGCATTGGTTCGCACCCCCATATCGGATAAACCACCGACAATCCCTGAAAGATACGCCCGTAAGCCCCTTGTATGCGGCTCGTTATTGTCCGAAGGCGGCAAGACCAGTGTTGCCCACGCAAGCGGCGCTCGGCGCATCAGGGCTTGCATCACTAAGTAACTCGAGCGGGCTTGAACTTCAAACATCTCGTTGAATTCGGATTCGGTCAGTTTCTTAAATGGCGTAACACTGACCCCATCGGCAATATGCACCAAGCCAGAAATACTGCCGTAAATCTCGAGAATTTTATCAAAAACCTTTTTGACCTCGAGTTGCACCGCCGTGTCGCCTTTGACGGGAATGGTTTCAATCCCAAGCCGTTCAAGTTCGGCGGCAGTCTGCGAAGCGGCTTCGGGATTTGGGTCAATCACCACCACCGTCGCCCCAGCCAAACCCAATGCCCGAGCAATGCTATGCCCAAAGCCCCTGCCAGCCCCACTGACGGCAATTACAGTGTCCGCTAAGGGCTTGGCGGAAATCGGACTTTGAAGACTGGTCTGGGTCACAGCAGCATCATACTCATTTATCGGGGTGCTTGCCAAACTCGAGTAACCATGCTACACTCCCAAAGCTCGAGAAGAGCAAATCCCAAGAGGGGCTGTGGCGCAGTTGGGAGCGCGTCTGAATGGCATTCAGAAGGTCAGCGGTTCGAACCCGCTCAGCTCCACCAGAAAAAAACCGCTTCTAAGGCGGTTTTTTTATATTGCTGCGAGTCAATATAAAAAACCGCAAGCATGTTTGCAATAGAACTTAAAGGTGTAATGTCAGATTAAGCTAATTACTCTCGTATAATTCATTTTGATGAGAGTATATTTGCTTAACTGACGGGTTCTTAAAATTCATGGAAGATTTTTAAGTGAAGCATTCACCTTAATTGGGTATAGTTTTGGCAAGGCTATTTTTAAGCCTTGCCAAATTGCCGCAGCACCCGAAGCAACCATATTTTCAGGGGCTAAGTATTGCATAACATTAGGCTTTTGCTTTTCGATGTCCTCTAATAGGAAATACTCAATTTTTTTTCCTTCACTTTCTTTACTTGCTCGCATTCTAGACACAATTTGCTCATTATACTCATGAACTATAAGAACTGTACAAATCTCTGGGCGTAGGTTAATAAGATCTATTGCTATCCCAGAACATAGCAATTCCGCTTTTTTTTGTTTCAAAAGTTCCACTAGAACAGGCATTACAGTTGCTTCATCCTGTTGAATTTCGGCATACGGTTTTCTTGTTGCTTTGTCCCTATATTCCTTATGTCCATATACTTCTTCAAGCCATTCGCAAATGATACGCTTTTCTATTCCCCATTCTTCTGCTTGAGCTTCTAAATTAAGTCCGGCTAAAGGAAATTCCGTCTGAAACATACCAGCAGGTAAGGTGTGTACTGAATTTGCTTGTACCGCAACCTCCCCAGAACGCACATTGGCAGTGAACCAATAATTTCCATCGCTACCACGATAAATAAAAAGCATAGCGACACCAAACGTTGCTGCCCTGCCAATTCCGTTAAAAAAATCTTTTTTTGTTAAATCCTCAATTCTTTTTCTAAGTGGCAATTGATTTTCTACATTCGCAATAACTTCTGTCTTGGAAGCACTAGGATTTGCATTTTGAAACTCATAAATTGCTTTCATAAGTTCCCAACTTAAAGACTCAGAAGTGTCTAAACCACTCAAATAATCACTTGGATAAATGTCAATTTTGAGTTCGCCATTTGATACTTCTGCTAAACGTAAAGCAAAAGTCACTTTGTTAAATTCTAGCAAGTCGGGCTGTTTAGCCACTCGAAAAAAACGATATTCAAAATCTAGTTGAGTCTTCTGGCTTTTGCCGGTTAAATCCATAACCATATTAGATTGCACCCCATCTAAGGCGCAGTTTGTGTCTGGATTCACGAGAAATACGCATGGATAAATAAATGGTTGTGCAGAATTTCTTTTAACAATAAGTAAATTCGGAAGGTCTTTATAATACTGCTGTAAAAACTGTGTGACCAGACCACTGCTGCGTATTTTATTAAGGTCATCCCAGTGAGTTTTACGATACTCATTGCTTTTATTGATACTTTGCTCCACATACTGAGAATAAGACATGGGGTTTGGCTCTGGTGTTACAGTTGAAACACTTAGCGCCACTTTATTTTTTAAGCCAAGGTGTTCATCTACCTGAGCTATTAACTTTTGAAGGACAGAGTAATCTTTTTTGATTTTCAAACCTAGGTCAGCGCATACTGTACTAAAATACTGTCCTACAGCATTTTCTGAAAGACCAACTTCAGCAGCAATTCGCTTGTCTGGCATTCCTTGTGCTTTTAGCCGAAGTATTTTTTGTTTATTTTCAGGTTGCTCGAGAAATAGTTGTATTAATCCCATAACACTTCCTTATTGCAAGCCATATACGTTCGTTTATATACGTTCGTGAATTCACACATTTGGATTTGGCGTTTATGATTTCCATACAAACGAACTGGGCGCGAACAGTTTGATTGTAGCAGAAACGGCAACCAAATAAGCAAGCCAATTTCTTGACACTCTCGAGTGTTCATAGGAGAGATTTTATGCAAAAAATGGATTTTCGTATTGCAGATATTTCACAGAAGCCGCAACTCAAGTACATGCTACCAGTAGGAAGTTTAGGCTTTTCAAACTCTAACTCTAAAGCACAACGAACCCAAGTTAATTGGACACTGGTACTGCTCGGAATTGTGATTTTTTTAGGCG
>JANNEE010000613.1:0-4250 GCA_031388325.1 Deinococcales bacterium | reverse complement strand
CGACGAAGAAGTGTTGCAGAAACCACCGTCGATTCTGCGCGCAACCACCATGCTCAGCACAAGTTCGTTTATCACGATTGGTGTCTACAACGAAGCCACAAAACTCGAGATTCCCAAAGAATTTACCTTACCGTCTGGGATTCGCCCGTCTGTCACTAAAGGCGATTATGTTTCCCAAGGGCAGAGCGTCGGGCAAGAAGTGACGGCGCAGTCTTGGTGGGCTTGGTTACTTGACCGTTTGCACCATTTGGTCTTACCTGCGGTGGCGTTATCTATTATTTCGATTGCGGGCTGGACAAGATTTATGCGAGCCAGTCTGCTCGAGGTGATCAACCAAGATTTTGTCCGCACGGCAAGAGCCAAAGGTTTATCTGAACGGATTGTGATTTACAAACACGCCCTTAGAAACGCGCTGATTCCGATTGTTACACTTGTGGGTTTATCTGTACCCGGAATTCTAAACGGGGCAGTGCTAACCGAAACTGTTTTTAATTGGCCCGGAATGGGAACGGCACTGCTTGATAGTGTGGTCAAAAAGGATTACAACGTCGCCATGGTGATTCTAATGATGCTCAGTATTGTCACTCTGGCAGCCAATTTGCTGACCGATTTAGCCTACGCCCTCGTTGACCCACGCATTCGTTACAATTAAGGACTAAAAATTATGTCTATTGCTACTATTCCAGAAAAACTAAAGAAAGACGAAAGCTCCAACACTAAAATTTGGCGACGTTTCACTAAGCACCGTGCAGCAATGATCTCGGGTGTGGTCTTACTGTTGTTGTTCTTGGTGGCTATTTTTGCACCACTCATTGCACCTTATGCACCAGATAAAATAGATTCCTCGAACCTTTACGCTGGGTCATCAGTCGCTCACTGGATGGGAACAGATGGGCTTGGGCGCGATGTCTTTTCTCGAGTTTTGTACGCCGGACGGGTCTCACTCTTGGTTGGTATTGTGGTGGCTTTTCTATCTGCCATTATTGGTGTCATCATGGGCTTGGTAGCTGGTTACTACAGTGGTATTCCGTGGTTGATGTCGGTGGGTGTTGGTAGCCCCTTGTGGAATGAACGCAAAAATGCTGAAGGCTCGAGTTTTATCTGGCGGACTGGTTTACGTTGGTTAGTCTGGGCGGTCTTGATTTTCTTCTTATTACAAATCACTTCGCAATTTGCCGCTACCTTTACTGGGGCTTTGGCAGTAGTGGCATGGCTAATTGGTGGGGGCTTAGCCGCTTTTGCGGCATACAATGCCTTTTACAAAGCCATTGTTATTGATATAGACAATGCCATCTCGAGACTGATTGATGTGATGCTGAGTTTACCCAACATCCCGTTCTTACTGATTTTGGCAGGCTTACTAGCCAATCCAGAAGTGCCACTTGGCGACGTACTAAATACCTTTTTTGGACAATCGCGTTCAATTGTTTTAATTATTTTTGTACTGACACTTTTTGGTTGGCTTGGCACAGCTAGGGTGATTCGTGGTCTGGTGCTGAGTTTACGGCAACGTGAATTTACCGATGCAGCCCGGGCATTAGGCTCGAGCGATTGGCGGATTATGCTCTCGCACTTACTGCCCAATGCAATCGCACCGATTATTGTGCAAGTCACGTTAGATGTCGGTAACACGATTGTCTCCGAAGCTGCCTTGAGTTTTTTAGGCTTTGGGATTCAAGAACCGACCGCCAGTTGGGGCAATATGCTTTCTGGAGCGCAAGAAGCGATTTTCCAAAATCCTTTTACCGTATTCTGGCCCGGACTATTTATTTTACTGACCAGTCTGAGCATCAACTTCTTAGGCGACGGTCTGCGAGATGCACTTGACCCGCGCAGCCGACTCTAAATAAAGATGGTTTGAACTCGAGAAAAAATTGATTCGTACCTCAAGCCAGCCAAAGCTCGAGGCAGAGGGCAGAAGCAAAATCAGATGCTCGAGCAAGGGCAGTGCGGTCAAAGTTGAATAATCCAATGGTATGCCTTATACTACCAGTCTATGTTATCGGTGCTTCGTTATCCCTACGAACCGAATGATATGAATGGATTCCCACCTTTCATAGACGATTTGCTTGATTTACGAGACGCACAACGAAACCAAGCCTTGCTCGCCATTGGCTCAATGGTTTTTGACCTCCGACAAAATGGAACACAATGCCGTTATCTCGAGACCATGATTGGTTTACCAATTCTCGAACTCAAAACCCGCACTCGAGGTGGCGAGGCTGGCGGCGCTCGAGTGTATTTATACCGCGCTGATGAACAAGAATTTCATCTGTGTGCCGCCGAATCGAAACGGGGTAACACACCAAGCCAGAATTTGCTCGAGCGTACCGCACTGATAGCCGTAGCTTGGCGTAGAAACCAAGAAATTTTCCCAACCAGCAAACGTGCTAAACGCACAAGGAGGACACCATGACCCGCAACCGCAAAGCAGCCACACCTTGGATGAATTCGCAGGATGCCCTAGCAGAATTAGCATTGCTAGACCCGAGCCTACCAATAACTCCGCTCAAAAAACGCACCTCGATTAAGCTCGATCAAGCTGCATTAGAAAAAGCGACAGATATGGCAGACACAATATTTACGGCTGCCTCACTTAAAAATTTACTACTCGAGGCGCGTGGTCGGCGCAAAATTAGTCTTCGCAGTGTTGCCACAAAAGCTGGAATGGCACACACACAGCTTCTTGGGATTGAAAACTCAGATGGTAATGTAGGGCTTGTCACCTTAGCAAGAATTGCCGAAGCGCTGGATTGTCAATTAAAAATCGCGTTTGTACCAAATGACAAAACTCCAATTCTCGAGACAATGATCCACCGATAAACGGGCAGCCCAAATCCACGGACTACGCCTCGTCAGCGATGGCGGGGTTCTTTGACTCGAGAAACCACGAGCCACCAAAGCTCGTGGCAGAGGGCAGAAGCGAAAGCTGATACTCGAGCAGAGGGCATGAGAGTTTTGAGCAGATGCGGTTGGATACAATAAGCTTTATTCATGGACGTAGTGCAAGCGAACAAAATTTGACCTTTTAAGAGATTAGAAGATTTGGAGTATGCTATCTCAATGAAAATTGAACGTTTTTTAGTCAAAAGTCTATTCGGTATCTTTGACCATGAAATCCCCTTGAGCAAAACAGAGCGTGTTACGATCATTCATGGAATAAATGGTGTTGGTAAAACTGCCATGCTGAGGCTTTTAGATGGTTTTTTCAATTCTCGCTATGCTGTTTTAAGAACAATACCATTTGATAGTTTTGCAATTTATTTTGACGATAAAAGCCATATTGAAATCAAACAAAAATTAAATACTTCAGGAAAGAGAGGATCAAAGAATGAATTAACTTTTATTTTCACTCAATTTAAAATGAAGCCTATTACATATCCAGTTGAGGCGAAAATTTCTGAAGACTTCGACATACCTGTGCGCCTAATAGAACAAATCATTCCACAATTAAGACAAGTTGATTCAGACACATGGGAGTATATGCCAACAGGTGAGTTTTTAGCATTAAGTGAAGTATTGGAGCGTTTTTCTGATAGGCTTCCAATTAACTCACCTAAAAAAAATGAGCCTGAATGGTTGCAAAAATTAAAGGAATTAATACACATTAGACTAATTGAATCTCAAAGGTTGCTGAATTTTGTTTCAAATAAAAGCTCAAGGGCATATAACTCAACAACAATTCCGAAACCTACAGTTTCAGCATATTCCGAGGAGCTTGCTTCTCAAATAAAAGCTAAATTAACAGAATATGCTGTAATTTCACAATCCTTAGATAAAACTTTTCCAAAAAGAGTATTACAGCAGCAAGGGATGCCCAATCTTACCGAACCACAGTTGCGTTCTGCCCTTGATGCCCTTGATGAAACTCGCTCTCGCTTAATAGAGGTAGGTCTTCTTGACAAAGATGAGACTCCAGATTCCCAAATACAAAATCAACGAATTGATGATAGTACAAAAAACCTGCTCTCAGTTTATGTTAAAGATACAGAAGAAAAGTTAGATGTTTTTAGTGAAATTGCTGCTAAGATAAATCTTCTACGGAAAATTATTAATGAGAAATTTTCTTACTCGAGAAAAGAAATGAAGCTCAGTAAAGACAAGGGGTTTATCTTTCAATCGCTTTACACATCGTCACTACCCCAGATTAAATCACTTTCTCCAACAGACTTATTGAAATTGCAAGGGTTTTGTGGTTCATCCCCACTTTTGGTGCAAATGATTGCATAATGCTTCATGTTGCCACAAAT
>JANNEE010000607.1:0-3406 GCA_031388325.1 Deinococcales bacterium | reverse complement strand
GAACTGTGCAGCACCAACGCATCAGCAATACAACCGACCTCGAGCCTGCCGCGATTGGGTAAACCAAGGGCAGCAGCCGCATTGACCGTACACGCCACCAATGCCTCGGCGGGGGTTAAACGGTTTAGGCGCACCCCAAGTGCCAACGCCATCTGTAAACTAAAAACTGGACTCGAGCCGGGGTTCAAATCCGTGCCTATTGCCACCGCCGCCCCAGCCTCGAGTAGGCTACGAGCGGGTGCGGCGGGCAATCCCAAATGCAGCGTCACACCGGGCAGAATCGTGGCAATCGTTTGGCTTTTGGCGATGGCAGCAATCTGTGCTTGACCACTAACTTCAAGATGGTCTACCGATAACGCCCCGAGTTCCACGCCTAGCTCGAGTCCGCCGACGCAATGAAATTGGTCGGCGTGAAGTTTGACCGCCAAACCGTGATTTTGGGCAGTTTCGAGCATACGCCGCGTCTCGAGCAAGTTAAAGGCTTCACGTTCAATAAACACATCCACGGCTTTTGCCAAAGGTTTAGCTTGGGGAATCAATTCTGAACAAACCATTTCAAGGTAAGCTGGACGCTCAGAAGCGTTTTGCGGCGGCACATGAATTAACAAGGTTGGCTCGAGGTGGGCTTGCAGTTTAGATTGCAAAATTTTAATTGCCTCGAGACAACGCAACTCGGCTTCTAAAGAAAAACCATAACCGCTTTTGACTTCGATGGTGGTTGCGCCACTTGACTGCAACGCCAGCAAACGCGGCAAAGCCAAATCCACCAATTGCTCGAGACTAGCAGCAGTGGTGTCCCGAATTGAACTGCGAATCCCGCCGCCAGATTTTAGGATTTGCTCGTACTGCACACCAGAAGCCCGAGCTTCAAAATCGGCTAAGCGATTCCCAGCCCAGACTGCGTGGGTATGGGGGTCTATCAGTCCGGGGACAACCGCACAACCGCCTAAATCCTTGACTTCTCGAGCCGCGCCAGTCCAGTCTTTTTGCTGACCAATCCAAGCGATTAAGCCATCCTGCACAGCAAAAGCAGCATCGGGAGTGATTTGTAATTCGGCTTGCCGTTTTCCGCCTCGAGCGCCAGCGCCAGTGGGCGTGACCAACTGAGAAATGTTGGTATAGAGAATATCAGCGTTCATTTCATCACTGCCTTGAGAAATTCCATAATCAGCCGCGCCAAAAAAAGCCCACTGTTACCGCTTGAATCAAGGTTTGGAGAAAATTCCACCAAATCAAAACCACAAACTGCGTTTCTATGCGCTACGGCTTCTAAGAGTGCCACTGCCATACCAAAGCTCATGCCTTCGGGTTCGGGGCTTGAAGTGGCGGGGATTAAACTTGGCTCGAGTACGTCTACATCAAAAGAAATATAGACATTTTTACCGTTGGGCAGCTTGGAAATCACCTTTTCAAGATTGGTCATTTGACGCATGGTTATTAAAGTATGCCCTCGAGCTTTGGCAGCTTGCACCGCCTCTTGGTCAAAGCGCAGCCCGCGTAAACCAAGGGTGGTGATGTGTCTTAAGTTTGGCATGTCTTCGGCAGATCGTCTGAATGGACTGGAGTTGGAAAAAGATGTGTCGTTGCGTGAATCGGTAAAATCCAAATGGGCATCGAATTGAACAATATGAAGCTCTGGAATATCCCCAAAAGCCTTCAAAATTGGGTAGGTGACACTGTGGTCGCCACCCAGAAAAATTGGCAGATTAACCCGAGAACGCAGGGCAGTAACAGCTTGGGTAATTCTGGTGCGTGATAACTCTGGCTCGAGACTCGGCAAATTGACATCGCCAGCATCGGCTATCTCGAGACCTGATAAGTGCATGGCGTTGCTGTGCAGGTCATAAAATCCTTCTTTGGGCAAGGCGTAGCGCAAACTGGCTTCACGCAGGACTCGAGGAGCAAAACGCGCTCCCGGGCGGAAACCCACTGCTAGGTCAAAGGGAATGCCGAGGATACCCACATCGGCTGTCCACATCGTCTCGAGTGGCTGATGTTTGGCTCTGGCAAAGGTGCTGATGCCGACATATGGAAGTTGGCTCATAGGCTTGGCATGTCCACACCGCGTTCGGTAGCGGCTTTTTTGGCAAGGTCATAACCCGCGTCGGCATGACGAATCACGCCCATGGCTGGGTCGTTGGTCAAACACAGGCGCAAGCGCGTATCGGCTTCTTCGCTGCCATCTGCCACAGCAACCAAGCCCGAGTGTTGGCTGTAACCCATGCCAACCCCACCGCCGTGGTGAAAACTCATCCAGGCTGCACCACTGGCGATTCCAATCGCAAAATTCAGCAATGCCCAGTCAGAGACAGCATCTGAGCCGTCGAGCATACTTTCAGTTTCGCGGTACGGACTGGCAACACTGCCCGCATCCAAGTGGTCACGCCCAATCACAATCGGGGCTTTTAAGCTCCCATCACGCACCATTTGATTAAAGAGCCTTCCGGCTTTATCGCGTTCACGGTAGCCCAACCAGCAAATTCTGGCAGGTAAGCCCTGAAATTGAATTTGGTGTGATGCAAACCCAAGCCAGTTTTGCAACCGAGCATCATCGGGGAATAACTCGAGCAGCGCCGCATCGGTGGCAGCAATATCGGCTGGATCGCCCGAAAGTGCCACCCAACGAAAAGGACCTCGCCCTTCACAAAAAGAATCGCGGATAAAGGCTGGGACAAATCCGGGGTAGTCAAAGGCATTCTCGAGTCCAGCAATTTTGGCTTGGGCGCGTAGATTATTGCCGTAGTCAAAGACAATCACACCTCGGCGCTGCATTTCTATCATCGTGCTGACATGCAGGGCTATCGCGGCTCGAGTTCGCAGCAAATACTCTTCGGGTTGGACAGTTCGCAACCTGTTGATGTCTTCATCGGACTTAGACGGCGGGATATAGCCCCACATCGGGTCGTGGCTCGAGGTTTGGTCGGTCAATAAGTCTGGCAGAAAGCCCATTTCGAGCATCTTGGGTAGCACTTCGGCGACATTGCCAAGAATCCCAATACTGAGGGCGCGTTTCTCGAGTTTGGCTTTTTGGGCGCGGGCAATCGCATCGGTCAAAGACACCGCCACTTCATCCAAATAGCGAGTCTCGAGGCGGCGCTGCATTCGGCTTGGGTCAAGTTCGATACAAAGCGCCACCCCACCCGCTAATTTGACCGCCAGAGGTTGCGCTCCACCCATGCCACCCAATCCAGCCGTGACTGTGATTGTGCCAGCCAACGTGCCACCAAAGTGTTTTTTGCCTGCTGATGCAAAAGTTTCAAATGTGCCTTGGAGGATGCCTTGTGTACCAATATAAATCCAGCTTCCTGCCGTCATTTGAAACTTTTGCATCAGCAGGCAAAAAACATTTTGGTGGCACGTTGGCTGGCACAATCACAGTCACGGCTGGATTGGGTGGCATGGGTGG
>JANNEE010000576.1:0-2381 GCA_031388325.1 Deinococcales bacterium | reverse complement strand
TTCAAAAGAAGGGTTTTTCCTTATCATTTCAAAACGAAGAAAAATAAACCAAAGTGGTAAAGCAAGTCGGACACTGGTTTTGCGGGAATTACATTTGTCCGAAGTGGAAAAAATAATCTCGCTAAACCGAACAATCCGTATAAATAAATGACGAAGGAGAAGTATGAGATTGGAACACCCACAAGAAATAAGGATGTGGCATTACATGGTTAGTCATAGTACCCTGACTTTTAAGTACCCCGGAGTCGTAGCCCCAGTCCCAGATACATCAATAGTAATAACTTTTTATGCAACAGGGTCGATTAATGCTCCAGTTGAATTTATAGCTGATGCACTCGAATTCGAGGATAACTCTACCCCAGTTGTCGAGTTTGACTTTTCTAATAACCAGGATTGCGTGTTCAAGTTTCTTTTTAAGTGCAAAGGTGAGGTCGTTGCTACAGTTGAGGCTGCTGCTGTTACAATCGAATTTGTCCCAAGGTCAAAGGGCGAAAGGAAAACTTAACCTTTTGACCTTCGCCCTTTGCCTTTAATCGTTATCAAATTCTGGCATTTGGTAACTGCCTGCTTGTTGGCGTTGCAATTCCTCGGCTTGACGTTGCTTTTCTTGGGCAAGGTGCTTATCCAAACGGGCTTGGTCTATTAAATTAATACCCATCTCGAGTTTACCAGTTGCCATTTCACGCATTGCCACGGTAATTAAATTACGGGTGTTGGTGCGTTGGTCGGGTGGAATAATCGGTGGGACACCACTTTTAAGCTGCATGGCGCGTTTGGCAATGGCAACACTGAGTTTGTACTTACTATCGGTTTGCGATAAGAGTTTATCAATATTTTTTTCACTCATAAAACATCCTTAGACCAAGACTAAAGACTTGGCAACCTTGGAAGTGTACTCGAGTCTTGGACTTTTGCCTAGAGGCAGGAAAAGGCGAAGGGCAAAAGTCAAAAGACGAAGGCAAAGGGTTAAATCCTTGCACCTTCAAAGGCATCTGAATCCAACCTAATGTTCATGACTTCTTCTAAGTCCATCATTCCAAGCTCGAGGCTCGGCATATTGTTGGTGATGTCGCTCTCGAGCTTGAGAAAAAACGCCAGTTCGTTTGGGTGCGTTACTTCTGGGCGGCTACTGAGCATGGCGGCGTGACGAATGCCTGTGCTGGTGCTGGCTTGCGAACCAATCATGATGTGTTTGCCTGCACTGCTTGCCATACGAATCATTTCTAAACTGTCGGTAAAGCCATTACGAGCAGTTTTGATGTTCAGAATGTCAAAGGTGTCAAAGTCCAGTTCGCGTTCTAGGTCAGCAGGTGTAAAACACGAATCATCAGCAATCATCGGCAAAATACTAAGGCGTTTGAGTTCGGCTCGAGCTTTGATTTTTCTGACTGGGAGCGGTTCTTCAACCCAGAGTATTCCAGCTCGACGCATTTTCTCGAGTGATTTAGCGGCATTATCTGGCTCGAGGGTTTCGTTGCTGTCAGCGTAAAGTTTGACGGTATTGCCAAATTCGGTTTTTAGGGCGTTTGTGATGGTGAGGTCGGCTTCGGTGTTGCGTCCTACCTTGATTTTAAGGACTCGTACCCCTGCTTGCACCACTTGTCTTGCTTCTTCGAGCATGATTTGAGGCTTGGCAATACCTAAAATAAAACTGGTCTCGAGGTGCGGCTTAACCCCACCAAGCAATTCAATCAGTGGTTTCTCAAGATGTGCGGCTCGGGCTTCCCAGAGTGCCATGTCCAGCGCCCCTTTAGCACACAGATTATTCGGTAAACTCGAGAAAACCTCTTTAATTCCGTCTGTGTCGGTGATGTCCAGTTCGCATAACCTAGGCTCGAGCAAGAAAACAGCCGCTTTGATACTGCCAAGCGTTTCGCCGTAAATACTAGGGCGCGGTGGAGCTTCGGCTGTACCTGTTAAACCATTTTCTAAAGTAACCCGAATTAAACAATGCTCGGCTTTTGATAACTGCCCGTATTTACCCCATGCCAAGGCACTTTTTAGGGGCAGCGAAAACGGCATGACCTCGAGTTTTAAGATTTTCATGCCTGCATCCAATCACGGATTTTCAGGGCAATACTTTCTGGGGTGTCCAGAGTTGTGTCAAGGTACAAGACCCGTTTTGGCTCGAGGGCTTGCAAATAGGCATTGGCGGTTTTTGGATTGTAATTCTGGCGTTCTGTGACCACAATTCGCACTTTGGCTTCGAGTTCGTTCGGGTCGGCTGGAATTGCCTCGAGTTCTAAGAGTTCTTGGGGTGAAAAAATATCTGTAATGTTGCCGATGTCGCGCAGATTGGTTTTTTGTTGACTGATTTGGTCAAAGGCATCATTGCGCCCAAGTAAGCGTTTGACTCGGGTTAAATCTGGGGCATCAAGGGC
>JANNEE010000573.1:0-1903 GCA_031388325.1 Deinococcales bacterium | reverse complement strand
GCGCCGAGGCGGCTTTCGGGCGGGGCGATGAGGAGAAGGTCATTCACCTATTTGCGGACTGCGCCAATCATCGTTTGAGTCTTGAGCATCGGCAGCATCAATTTTAACTTTGAGTTTCCGCAAGTGGGCTTTTAATTCCTTCAAGGCTTCTTCGCCAACATAATGATAATGAATGTCTAATTTCTCGAGACCACCCAGTTTTTCGGCACTCGAGAAGATTTTTGCGCCGTCGTCGGATAACGTGCCTAGCGATAAATCCAGCGTTTTAAGCCTCTCGAGAATTGGTGCATTGACCAGCACCCCCGCCAGCGCGTCTGTCAGGTCGCTGTTGCGAAGCCCAAGATAGCTTAATTTTGGAAAAACTTCGCCACGCAATAAAGGCGCAAAGTCGTCTATGGCAGTGTTTGCCCCGTAATTGTCTGTGCCGAGGTACAAGTCCAGATGCTCGAGATTTGGCAACTCCGAAGCCAGAACGTCTCGCAAAATAGCAACATCCATCCCACCTGTTTGAATGGTTAAATGGCGCAAATGTTGGTGCGAAACATGACCAAATTGTAGGTTTTCCGAGCCACGAACCGCAAAGACCTCGAGCGCAGGGTAAGCCAGAAAAATCGGCGAAATATCGGACTGATGAATCCATGAAACTTCGCATTCTTCGCCGACAATATCGCCCAGAAAAATGGCTTTAAGACTGGTTAATGTGTTTTTGGCTGCCACCAGTGCTTCGACTATTTGTTCCGAGCCATCTTCAAATTGTTCATCCGACCAAGCGCCAATCACCAACGCCTCGAGACTGGCTGCATTTTCTTGTTCTAAAAGGGCATTAAACTTCTCGAGCCAAGTTGGGGTTTCTTCGTATTCTACCCGCACCCGAAAAGCAAATTTATCGGTATCAAAGAGTTTATCGGAGAAATCCAGAACTTTTTTACCAGCGAACGAAAACCGATGCTCGGAGAATGACATACATCATTGTACCCAAAAAATCAAAAAAGCGCCTCTTATTAGGAAGCGCTTTTTGTGGTGCCGAAGACGGGACTTGAACCCGTACACCCTTGCGGGCGCTAGCCCCTCAAGCTAGTGCGTCTACCAATTCCGCCACCTCGGCGAGGGCGGAAGAGAATATACAAACGCACGGCACATTTGTCAAGGCGTGTTAGGATTATGGCAATGAAACCACGGATTGGCATTACGGTCAGTAGCTCTAAGGACTCGAGTTTACAACGGGCTTGGAGCGGCACGGCACTGGCATACTCAGCTGCAATTTTGGCTGTGGGAGGGCTTCCAGTCATGTTGCCAAGTCTGCTTGGCACGGCGGCTATGCAACTCGAGGCTCTGAACGGTGTTTTGTTCTCAGGTGGTGTAGACCCAGACCCCGAAATCTGGGGGGCAGACCATGAAGCTGGGCTGGGCGAAGTGGATGCGCTGCGTGATGCTTTTGAACTCGAGTTGTACGCTTCGGCTCGAGAGACCAAAAAACCAATCATGGGAATCTGTCGTGGTTTCCAACTCATCAATGTTGTTGAAGGTGGCACACTGCATCAGCACATTCCAAATTCTAATGGACTTTGGGCAGACCACCGACAAACCGCTACCCCGCCTGTGCTTGGGCATCGGGTGCGGGTGGTTGGCGGCACACGCCTTTCAAAAGCACATGGCGTGGAAACCCTGCGGGTTAATTCGTACCATCATATGGGAATTAAAGATGTCGCGCCCGGATTATCGGTCTCGGCGTATGCCCCAGATGGTCTTGTGGAGGGCATCGAAGGCGATGGCGTGCTGGCAGTACAATGGCATCCAGAATTGCTTTGGGAAGCCCACCCTGAACACCTTGCGCCGTTTAGAGCTTTCATGAGTATGCTAGAAAAAATTCCAGTATGAAACCCGTTTTCTCGAGAAGTTGGAC
>JANNEE010000550.1:0-2141 GCA_031388325.1 Deinococcales bacterium | reverse complement strand
TTACACCCCTAATCCTAGATTCGTTACTTGCAGCCACCGCCATAGAACAAGGTTTAATTCTGGCGACCCGAAATACCAAAGATTTAGGGGTTTTACCCGTAAACATTGCTTAATCCGTGGACAGAGTAGGCAAAACGTAGCTTAAATCTCTACCCACCTGTTGCCCTCGCTAATACCAATCAAGCTCATGGTGCAAATGTTTCATTTGACAAAATGTATGTTTTGTTTTACATTATGTCTTGTGAAGCTGACTATATGTAAAAGCCAGCAGACGAATGGAGGCAAGGTGACCTTTCAAGAAAAGAAAAGTCTGGTAAATATCGTGGGGGCGTTGTTGTTGTTTGGCTATTTCTGGTTAAGTGTCTTTCCTCAGCATCCTCCGACTGTTGGGACTGATGCCCAAACAGTGCTTAAGTTTTGGGGCGGAACTATTTTGTGGTACGTCGCTTTGAGCCTTGCGGTTCATTTCGCCCTCCAATTTTTGACCAAGATTCTGCACACAGCCTCGACTCGAGAGCAAGAATCTTCGTTGATGGACGAACGGGATCGCTTGTTTGAAATGAGGATTGACCGCTACAGTAACTTCACATTTTTCTCTGTGTTCATGCTGGCTATGCTGTTGGCTGTGTTGAACGTAGCCCCAACGGTTATCTTTCAGGGATTGATGGTGGGTCTGCTGGTCAGTCAGGTTGTGGGCTATGTGGTTCAGTTTTATCTATACCGCAGGGGTCACTAGGTGAGCAAGATTCGCATTGGCAACAATATTCGCAAGTTGCGCTTCAATCAGGGCGAGCTAACCCAAGAGCAGTTGGCAGCAAAAATTGGAGTGACACGCCAGACCATCGTGGCAGTCGAAAAAGGAAAGTATTACCCTTCGCTCGAGTTAGCTTTCCAACTTTCACTGGGATTAAACGTTTCCTTAGAAGAAGTTTTCTTCTTAGAAAACGACCCTCTCCAGTGAGAAAAGCACAGTCATAAACACAAAGCTCAATCATTGACCTCATTTCACCGTTGTCACGTAGCTGAGTGAGTCGTTCTATTGCAATCAATAGAACTGGGTTGTTTTTGCAAAAAAAGGAGTTAAATATGAAACAAACATCTACACTGAACAAACTCGAGTGGTTAGCCCCCACAGCCCTAATTCTACTGGCGTTAGTTCCTTCTGGCTCAGGGGTTGTACGGTTATTAGAGCAGAGTAGCAGCACAACCGTCATCACCCCCGAGAATCAGCGCTTCTTTACCGACCCGCTGCCCATCATAGCGCATAGTCTAAGCGGCATTATGTTCCTCATTTTGGGAGCTTTGCAGTTTGTCCCAAGGTTGCGTCGCCCGAAACCGGGTTGGCACAAAATACTCGGGCGAATCCTCATCCCGAGCGGGTTAGTGGTGGCGTTTTCAGCCATGTGGATGGCACACTTCTATAATCTGCCCAAATACGACGGTGCGCTGGTGTACGGCATACGGATGTTGTTTAGTGCATGGATGGTGCTGACGATTGTGCTGGGGACGGCTGCCATTTATCGGCGGGACTTTAACAACCACGGGGTTTGGATGACTCGAGCCTATGCTGTCGGGGCGGGAGGCAGCACGCAGGTATTCACTGCCGCGCCGTTGTTTCTCTTCTTTCCCGAGTATTTGAATGACCTCACCAGAGCCATCAGTCTTGGAGCGGGCTGGGTCATCAACTTTGCGATTGCCGAGTGGGTCATCCGCCGCAGGCTTCAGGTCAGGCAAAAAGCAACGACCAACCGAGTCTGAACCAAGTGCGGGCAATGCACAACTACGAAAACTCGAGAACAGCCACACCAACCTTGAAATCTCGAGTTTTACGGTGGCGCATGAACTCGAATTTGCTGTGACGATTCGGCTCGAGCCTAGGCAAGCTGGGGTGGTACTTGAAGCCAAGTTTAGGACTCGAGGGTAATTTTACTTCTATTCTTGAGCGTGTTATGCTTCTAGCGTAGCTTTTTGGGGTCAGATGGTTGACCCACAGGGAATGTGGGCAAACCCGTAAAACGGAGAAACCCGCGCCCTGTAGAAGAGGACGCGGGTAATTTTCCTCCGTTAAAGGAGGTGATTGCCATAAGACACAAGAAGCGTATCAGAAAACGGCTCAAACCGCAAGTTTCAGCTAAGCGTCA
>JANNEE010000498.1:0-3460 GCA_031388325.1 Deinococcales bacterium | reverse complement strand
GAACTTAGGTGACTCGAGGGCGTGTGTCTAGCGTGAAACAAATGATAAACACGTCTCGAGCCTAGCGCCTATAATGGGCTGATGCGACTCCCAATAGGTATTCAAGATTTCCCAACCCTGCGCGAGAATAATTATGTCTATGTGGATAAAACGCAGTTGATGAAATCAATGTGCAGCACAGGTCAAACAGTTTTTCTTTCCAGACCACGCCGCTTTGGGAAATCACTTCTTCTTTCCACAATAGAAAGTATGTACAGGGGGCAAAAGGATTTGTTTAAGGATTTATGGCTTTTTTCTAATCATGATTTTGTGGAACACCCTGTTATTCGCTTGGATTTTAGCAATATCAATTTTACCAGTACGTCCTTGGATGTAGGTATTGTGGATTGGTTGCGGATTGTTGGTTTGCAGTATCAATTCCAAATTAAAAGCAGCAATGCACGGGATGCGTTTAGGGAATTGATTCTGGAACTTAGTCAAGCCAGTAAAGTTGTGATTTTAATAGATGAATACGACAAACCAATTACTGATTATCTGCTAGAACCTGAAAAACGTGACTTACACCAAGCGGTCTTAAAAAGTGTTTACGGGCTTCTTAAACCCCTCAATGCCTACCTTGAATTTGTAATCCTGACAGGTGTTTCTAAAATTGGCAAGCTCAGTTTATTCTCGGACTTGAATAATCTGCGTGACATCAGTTTAGACCCAGAGTTTGCGCTTTTGTGTGGCTACACTCGCCAAGAAATTGCAGTTCATTTTCAGCCTGAAATAGAGGCTTTGCGGGTGGCACAAAACGTTTCACTCGAGGTACTTTGGTCTCAGATTACCTATTGGTACAACGGGTACTCATGGAATGGTAAAGAGCGTTTATACTGTCCGTTTAGTTTTCTAGTTTTTTTATCGCAAAAAGAATTCAGGTCTTTTTGGTTTGAAACAGGAACACCGACTTTTTTGGTGCAACTGATTCGTCAGGGTCAATTGAATCCGTTTAGCTTTGAGCAGTGTTTTACCGATGCCCAAGCCATCAGCAGTATGGATGTCAGTAGAATAGACCCTATTTCGTTAATGTTCCAAACAGGCTATTTAACGATTACTCAAGTGCAGAATAGTGTTTTAGGAACGCGCTATACGCTTTCGTATCCAAATCAAGAAGTGCGGCTGGCTTTCTCCAACAGTCTGCTGCTCGAGTACAGCCAAAAATTACCAAGTCAAATCACCAGCTTTGCATTGGCATTACAAGACGCTTTAATTGCTTTGGATTGGGAATCTTTTTTTGCTGTTTGCAACCAAGTTTTGTCATCTGTGCCTTACGAAATTTTCCCCAAACGCGAAGCATATATTCATAGCCTAATGCACTTAATGCTGACCAGTACAGGTTTTCAGACTTCTAGTCAGGTGCAAACCAGTCTAGGGAGAATGGATACTTTGGTTCAGACTTTTACACACAGTATTATTTTTGAATTCAAACTTGGTGGCAGCCCCCAAGCGGCACTCGAGCAGATAGATAGGGGTCGTTATAAAGACAGTTTGGTTAAACCAGTGGTTTGTCTTGGTGTGGTTTTTGAACTCGAGCAGAAGCAAATTACGGCTTGGAAAGCGCAGTAAAATTGAATGGTTTTGTCTGTGATAACGACCTAAGACATCGCTGGTTTTTGGAAAAATACTTATCTAACTGTGTGCCAATAACTTAAGCAAAAATACCCAAAGCATTCACAGGCAGAAGACCCATATACCGCCATCGCTGTGTGCGGAGTTGTACGAAAAAAATGAACAGCCAGTTTAATTGGCTGCTCAAGAATCTGTAATACCAAATTAGGCTGTGTTGACATTTCATCGCAACCATAACAACATGCAAGCAAATTGAACAAACGCCATGAAGTTACGACCTAACTGATCAAACCGCGAAAACACCCGCCTAAACTGCTTTAACTTATTGAAAAAACATTCAACCAAATGCCGTTCCTTATAAAAATCTCGGTCATACTCTCGCTGAATAACTCGATTGGCTTTCGGAGGAATTACAGCCTCAGCTTTCATTGCTTCAATCATCACAATAAATGCGTCAGCATCATAGCCTTTATCAGCCAGCACTCGAATGATGCGCTCCGTTTCCCAGCCTTCCAGCAGCTTCACTGCTTGTGTCACATCATGCCGTTGACCACCTGTTAAACAAATTCGGATTGGATTACCTAACGCATCAACTAAAGCATGGATTTTGGTTGTGTAACCACCTTTACTTCGACCTAACGCTTCTCCCTCGGCATCCCCCCTTTTACTCCAGCGCTCGAATGCGCCCGAACGATGGTTGCGTCTAACATGATTGTTTCCATATCTGGGTCATTTGAGAAATGCTCAAACATCGCTGCCCAAATCCCTTGTTTAGACCATCGATTGAATCTCTTGTAGATACTGTTCCAGCGACCCAAGCCCGTCAGGTGCTGCTGTAGGGGTCAAGACAGTCACCGTACTTCTTGGGTAGGAGTCGCCATTGTGCGCCGCTTCTAAGCATCTAAAAGACAGCATTGATGAATCGTTTGCAATTGGTTGGTTGACCAATGTAGAGGTCTGAACGAGTTTTAAGGTATTCAAGAATTTTTTTCCATTGTTCTTTAGTTAAGGCTATGTTGATCACGCTTTAAGTTGACGTATTTTAAGCTGAAAGTCAACACAGCCTAGGGTAATTCAGTCAAAATACACAACTGATTACCTGACCAACAGGAGTGATAACGAAACCAGATTAACGCTTGAACGAGAGTGATTAAATTAATCTGGGATAACCTACTCAATGTATAAAAAAATTTCAATTTAGACGTAGCTAGTTGCACGACGTAGGGCAATAAGTGGGTTAGCTGGTTTCACAATAAAACCTTCGTAATTCTTTTCGGCAAATTCCTTTGCTTCTACCCACAAAGGATGTTCGTCTGTCCAGAGTGGATGCCTATAAATAATGATTTTTCTGGTATTTTGGTTAATTTGTGCAGTTAAATTTCTTATGCGAACTATTTCTTTGTAACCGAGGGTTTTTAATTGCATTAACGCAGAAGACTTTTCTGAGTCTATAAGTCGTTTCCAAGGATTCTCATAATCCCCCCAAGGATGCTCAAGATCAATTTGTACATCTGAACGACTCAAAAGCTGCACCATATCCAGAGCCAATCGCCAATCAAGTAAGGCGTGATATGGCATATTGATATAATCACGCAAGCACTCATTACAAGAACCATCGCATTTTTCGGCATGAAGCAGCCATTTTTGAGCAAGTGAATTTTCACTTTGGTAATTTCCTTGATCCAATACTTTCGGAAAAATGCTTGGTAAAGCTAAGGTACTCGAGTATCCAGCACCATTGTCTAATTGGTCACATATAAATGCCCGACCTAATAACGCTTCACCTTTTCGGTAAGATTGAAAGCCAGCTTGTAATTCATTAGGGTCAACATCTAAATGTACAGCCCCAGCA
>JANNEE010000049.1:0-4798 GCA_031388325.1 Deinococcales bacterium | reverse complement strand
ACTTTTACGCGCCCGAATCAGGCTTTGTACAAAACTGCGTAATCCCATATTCCATTGGCTTTTGTCCCACGGGAACGGAGCGCGGCAGAATGGGTCGTTGCCACCTTTTAAGCCGATTTCGTCGCCGTAATAAATTCCGGGTACACCGGGGTATGCCAGCAATAGCGCAAAGGCAGTTTTGAGTTTTTCGATATCGCCTAGGCGTTCTAATGCCCGTGGAACATCGTGCGAACCAATCAGATTGTAATGCGAGAAACGCATCGGGGTGGGAATCACTCGGTAGCTCTCCTCGAGAACCGCAATCAGTTCTGGAGTCTCGAGATTAACGGTATTGCCAAAAAGGTCGTTGCGTCCTAACCAATCGGTGACCGGCAGGGCAAAGCCTTGGTAGTTCATTACTCCATCCTCGCCGCCGCCGTCGTGTTCGTAAGGGTCGGATGCGCCTTGGAGGTAGCTTTCGGCATCCAAGAAGCGTTCACCAAAAATCCAGGCTTGTGGATTCTCGAGCCGCGCCGCATTGCGAAGGCGGCGATGAATTTCTAAGTTGCCTCGGTCTGTGCCGGACTTGCCCATCATATGGGCAACATCTAAACGCCAGCCGTCTGCCCCAGCCCGAATCCAGTGGCGGACTGGAGAATGCTGACCCTCGAGGAAATGTTCATAGGTTTGGTGGCTGTCGTAATCGAGTTTAGGCAGGGTTTCTACACCAAAAAAGGCTTCGTAAGTGCCATCGGCTCGAAAAGTAAACATTTGCTTCTCGACCTTGTTATCTAAGGCTTTTTTGAATTCCACGGCTTGGTCGCCCGTGTGGTTAAAAACACCATCTAAAATCACTTTGAACCCCTGTGCTTTGGCATCGGTTAAGAGCGCATCAAAGGCAGCTTGTCCACCAAGGTGCGGGTCTACCTCGAGATAATTTTGTGTGTCATAGCGGTGATTGCTTGGGGAGGTAAAAATCGGATTGAGGTATAAGCCATTGACCCCTAAATCGGTCAGGTACGGCAGCTTTTGGCGAATCCCTTCGAGGTCGCCGCCCCAATGTTGCAACGGACCAAATTCTTTTTCGGGCTGTGCCTCCCACGGCATGGCTTGGACGGGCTGACCCATGTAATTGTACTCGGCGGTTTTAACACCATTACTTGGGTCGCCATTAAAAAATCGGTCTGGGAAAATCTGATAAAAAACCCTGTCCTCGAGCCAATCCGGACGGTGATGCTCGGCGAGAAAAACAAACCAGTCACGCAGCGCAGGGTTGGTGCGTTGCAGACCTCTGGCGCTGACTTTAATACTTTCGGTCTCGGAATGTACCCAAAAGAAATAGAGATTGCGCCGTGACAAAAGTTCAATCTCGGCTTCAAAGTACAACCAATTTTTATCGGTGTGGGTAGAGGCTTTCATTTCTTGGCGAAAAAAATCGCCGACCCGTAAGGTCATCAAATCAATCCTTTTAATCGGGGCGTTTAATGGTACTCGTAAACGAACCTGTACCGAATCGCCAACCTCGGCTTCGGGCTTAGAAAGATAAAACGGGCTGTGGTCGTGATGCAAATAATTTGTCCAATCCATAAAAACTCCTTAAAAAAACAATGAACACAACCCTTTTTTTCAGGTCGTGTCCGTTAGACAAGCGTGCCTTGTAAAATCAGTCTAACGCCAAATGGGTCAATGCGTCAAAAGGCGGATTGATAAAATCTGAGGCGTGTAAGATACTTTTCACATGGAAAAATTATCACTCGAGATTCGCCGTGCAGAATACCCAACAGACTACCCAAGTATTGCCAATATCCATAACAGCACCGAAGCTTGGCACATGGATATAGAGGATTTTATGCGCCATGACCGCAACCGAGACCCAAAACATCATTCGCAACGCTTTTTAGCCCAAATCCTCGAGAATAATCAAAAAATGTCGGTTGGCATGGTTCGTATAGCCCATGACGATTTTTTCTATGAAACAGGAAAATACTTTATTCGCATAGATATACTGCCCCAATATCAAAATCAAGGGATTGCCTCTGCTTTGTACACAACAGCCCAGAATCATTTATTGCAACTGGGCAATGCCAATAAATTACAAGCCATGTGCAATGATTACGAACAGCCCGCTTTGCATCTGCTCGAGAAACACGGTTTTGTGCAAGTTTGGGAACGTATCGAATCGCGCTTAGACCCAAAAGAAGTTGACTTTACAAAATACACAAGTCTAAACCAGCAACTAGAAGAAGCTGGAATAAAATTCCAAACCCTCTCGAGTTTTCCAAATGACACACGCCTCAAACAACTTTATGACCTTGACCTCGAGCTAATTCTTGATGTGCCATTTGGACAAACTGCCACCCCAGAACCGTTTGAGCTTTGGCAAAAGAATTTTTTAGAAGACCCAGAAAATAACCCCGAGACAATCTGGATAGCCACCCATTCTGATCAATGGATTGCTTTAAGCAGTTTAGGCAAACAAAAAGACCATTTTTTTATCGGCATGACAGGGGTTAAACAAGACTACCGAGGCATGGGCATTGCCAAAGCCTTAAAACTCGAAGGGGTGCGTTATGCTCTAAACACTGGACTCGAGATTCGCACCATGAACGACCATGTAAACACCGCTATGTTAGCCATGAACATCAGTATGGGGTTTAAGCGGCATCACTCGAGATTGCGCTTTGAGAAGTGTTTATGATTGTCGTTCAGCTATTGGCTGTTCGTTTCTACTGACTGCCTTTAGCAATCGGATGAATTACTAAATTTCAATCGAGCAAGGTTAAACCCAGTAAAGTTGGGTTACTTTGTAACCCCGCGCTCTCGAGAACAATGCTTTTAATTGCCAAACTCGGCTTAGGATTCGCCCAAGTCATGACCACCACATTGATGTCTAAGCCGCTCTTGGTTTGTCCGCGCCAAACAGGGTCAAAGAGGGTAGTACGCACCAAGGGTTCTGTCCAAGCACTGATGTTACGACCGTACTCGAGCGGAATAACGGTACTTGTGCCGTCGGTGTACACAACCGTGTATGAACCAATTTTGGTAACTGTTCAAGAAACTACAGATTCAATTTTCGTTTGGGTGACCAATGAAGCGAACCAAGAGTTTGACAAGCGCCTCACCATTAATTGGAACAACTTCGAAGGGAAATCATTTGTGAAGGACGATAAGGACATTAAAATCAGAGCAAATTCCTCACGTGCATTTTGGAGTGCTTCCAAGAAAATGCTATTCGGAACATTGTCCGCTAATGAAGGATACTTCAACGCGTTCTTGTCCACGAAAGACCAAAACACAAATGAGGAAGGCGAATCAACAACGACACTCTTTGCCAAAGCATTTACCCTCAAACTACCGAAGGATCAAATTAAGACATCCTTCATTCGATACATTACAGAAGGACCGCAAAAGTTCACCGTTCGTTCCAAAGTTTATGTACGTCAAGTAATGTTTACCAGCGACGATCCAACAGCCCAGTTCAGCAATAATGGATTTGATTTGCTTCCCAATGTGAGTTACACAATTGAAGTTCTTTCAGCAACCAATGCTGGCACTGTGGAAAAGACCTTGAAAGTGAATTCGCTGAATCGTTTAATTACCGATGCCAACTACAAAACTGAAGTCGGGGAGGAAAACTAAGTTTAATTACTTCTTGGCTTTCAAATAGCGTCCTGCATCAAAGAACCAAATCAGTTTCAGCGACAAGCTATTGATCTGAGGATTTTCAAACACATGATTAAGATCTTCTGCGTATGAGCCATACAAAACTTGACCAGAAGTGTACACAGCGTTCTTCCAAACAACACTCAATTCACTTCCCGGAAGAAACTGCCACGTGTAGACTAAGTCAACATTAAACGCGTTGAAACTAAGATCTGCATTACCCGTGTAATTGATATTCTCTGTCTTCCCATTTTCATTCAGCTCGAAGTAAGAAGTATAATCAACTTCCGACCAATAGTGCCGCACACGAAGTGAAAGCCCCATTGTATTGGTGAAAATATATGTAGTAGTCAACGTGCTTATTACTGTGTTGAGATTTCTCACACCAAAAACAATTTGTCCTGTTGGCAATAGCGAAACAAATCCAACATTATCATGCTTGCGTTCATTCTCCCATTTATAGACGATGAATAATTTATCAGTTGCTCTCCAACGTGGAGAAATGCTGTATTTCGTGATCGTTCTGTTCCGCTCAAGAAAAATTCGATGGGAAGCATTCAGGTCAAGTGAGAATTTCTTTCTATAATCCGAAGAAAGAAATCCACCTAACTCATAATTCTTCGGATAAATGAGGTAGCGACCAGCGACGCGCGTCTCGAAAAAATCGTAAGCCTTAATTGGATTCATCAACCAATTAGCCCCTACAGTTAGGAAATTTCGGAACGTAAAAATGTGCTTTCCAGTGATGGTAAAAAATGTGCGGTGAGCAGGTTCATACATGAAAGATAAATCTGTATTGACTTCGTTGATCGTCCACATAAAACGACCAAAAGGTTTGAAGATGTTATACCCAAAAGTACTCCCTACATTGAAATAGTTATTTCGGTCGAGGTAACCCATGTCGTTGCAATCAAAAGTGTTGCTTACAAGTTTGTGTCGCACTTTCGCGATGAACTTTCCACTCACCTTTCCTCCTTCAATACTATAGCGAAATCCAGATGTAGGACCAGCAACGCCCGTATTAAAAACCTGACTATAATCGAAGAAACCTTCTACCGCATATTTGTTGGTCTTGTCGCCTTTCCTTCCTTGAACACTGCTTACTAAGGCATCACGTGCTAAACCATTTCTTAAAACAAATGTATTGGCCAATCCG
>JANNEE010000482.1:0-1901 GCA_031388325.1 Deinococcales bacterium | reverse complement strand
CCCAAGCCAAACAGCCAACGGGATAATAAAGAAACTGGCAAAAATCGCCAACTCGAGGGTGGCTGGAAAACGCTGGATGATTGTATCCAAAACTGGCAAACTACTGGCTTTAGAAAAACCAAAATTGCCTTGGGCAGCGTTGCCTAGCCAATTCCAATACTGTATATAAAAAGGTTGGTCTAAACCATTTTCTTTAATGATTAAATCAATGTTCCGCATCTGATTTTCGTTTTTAATAAAACTAACGGCGCGTTCTCGAGGTGACAAGAATTGTAGTAATCCCACAATCAGCAAAGTCAACGCCATCATCACCAAAGGCAAACTGGCTAAGCGACGTAAAATAAAAGTCAACATAAGTAATCTCTTTTTTATTTTTTGAGGAGAGGAATAATCCCCTCCTCAAGTAATGGCTTACTTAGAAAGGTTCTTCCAAGTTGTACCAAATGAACCGCTGCCCAATGGACTCCAAGTTTCAGCCAAACCTTTGATATTATCGCGGTAGGTTAAGAAACCAACTTGGGCTGGCATTAAGACAGCAGGAACTTGGTCATAAGCCCGACGACCAATAGCCTTGTACAAGGTGACTCGAGCCGCCACGGTATCCGTACCTTTGGCTTGGTCAAGCAACTTGTCCATGGCTGGGTCAACGTAACTCAAACGACCCTTAAATGCTCCACCTTCGGAGTGGTAGAAAGCCCGTAAGAAGTTGTCGGAATCTGGGTAATCGGCTGCCCAGCTACCAACATTGCTCGAGAGTTTGCCTTGGTCAGCTTTAGAAAGCAGTTCCGAGAAAGCAATTCCAACCACATTGACACGGAATTTTGAGCTGAGTTTTTCGATGTTGGCTTTGAATAACTCGGCAATTGTCTGACGACGGATATTACCTGTGTTGAAGTAGATATTAACTGTGAAACCATTAGACCAAACTTGACCACCAAAAGCCCGTTTCATAAAGGTAGCTGCCTTCTCGGGATCGTAAGTGTAGACAGGTACGGTCTTGTCATAACCCAAGTAGGTGCTTGGCATTGCCATGGTGCGGATTTCGCCTTTGCCTAAGAAAATTTTAGAGATAATCACATTGGCATCAAAGGCATAGGCAAAGGCTTTACGGACATTGATGTCGGAGAAGAAATTGGCAGGAATACCTTTACCATCTAGTTTACCACTGCCCAGTTCTTTGGGTTCTTTGATGTTCTGGTTCATGAAATAGACTTCTGAAGCACTCGAGGGTAAATCATCAAGCACTTTTACGCCCGGTTGACCAGCCACTTGACCAAGGTTGGCTCGAGTTAAAACAGAGGCAATGTCGGTATCGCCTTTATTCAAAGCCAGCACTCGAGTGGCAAGTTCATCCACTTTTTGAATAATCACATTTTCGATTTTGGCTGCACCACCCCAATACTCTGGGAAGTGCTTAAAGACTTGTTGGGTGGCATTGCGGCTAACAAAGCGGTAAGCCCCAGTACCATTTGGTTTTTGGCTCAGTGCCGAGTTTGCCATGTCTTTGCCAACCCAACTCTTCCAATCGGATTCGCCACCGCTCCATTCGCCCAAACCAACCGTGTATTTCTTTTCGACCACACTCATGGCGAGGTACGAGAGTTTAGCCAAAGCAGTTGGGTCTTTTTTCGGCATGGTGACAACAAATTGACCAGCCGCATTGCATTCGGCACTCTTGTTAATCATTGCCCAAGTGGTTGAGGCTTTGGTAGCATCTTCCCAGTACGGGAAACCGAGTAGGGTATCCGAAATATACGGGTAGGCTTCGGTGTCGTGGGTAATCAAATGACGTTCAAAGCTGTACTCGACATCACCACAAGTCATGACCGCGCCACTGTGGAACTTGACATTCTTACGCAATGTAAAGGTCAGGGTCTTACCATCATTTGAAAAACGCCAAG
>JANNEE010000047.1:0-3502 GCA_031388325.1 Deinococcales bacterium | reverse complement strand
TTTACGGTCTGTCGTAACCAGAGCGCTGCCATTGGGCGAAAGCACCACTTTTGCCACACCACCAGAACGCAATTCATTTAAGAAACTGCTGACCGAAGGCGCAGCCAACGACCAGCCTAAACTCAGCCAAAGGATGACAAGCAAGCGAAGTAACATGATTAAAGGGTAGCACCTTCGGTGCGTTTTTGGGTGGGAATTTTGACACCAGATTTTGTTAGACTGATTTATGAAACAACACACTATTAAACAACACTTTCCAGCCCTTTCTTCTGGTTTTTCATTCCTTGATAACGCGGCTGGCGCACAAGTTCCACGGGCTTGTATCACAGGAATCACCAATTTTCTCGAGTCTGCCAGTTGCAACATTGGAATGCCCTATACGGGTTCGCAGTTATCCACGTTAGTTCGCGATCAAACCAGAATCGAAACCGCCGAATTTTTTGGCTGCAAACCCGAGGAAGTGGTTTTAGGTCCTAGTGCTACTGCCCTGACTTTTAGGTTGTCCACCGCCTTCTCGAGACTGTTTAAGGCAGGCGACGAAGTTATTATTTCTGAACTAGAACACGAATGCAATGCCAGTCCGTGGCGCGAACTCGAACGAATTGGTTGTGTTGTTAAAATCTGGCGAGCCACTTGGTCAGAAGGTAAACTTGAACTCTCTGAACTCGAGCAATTACTGTCGTCAAAAACCCGTCTGCTCGCCATCACTGGCGCAGCCAACAGCCTTGGCAACCGCCCAGATGTAACTGGCGCAACTGCCCTGGCACACGGCGTTGGCGCTTGGGTGGTCAATGACCTAGTGCATGACAGCCCGCATCATCTGCCCGATGTTACCAAAACCAATGTGGATTTTGCATTTTTCTCGGCGTACAAGGTTTTTGGCACACACCTTGGGTTTATGTATATTCGTCAGAACTTACTCGAGCAGCTACCTGCACAAAAACTGTATTTTATTCCAGACGATAGTTTACTCAAATTTGAACCCGGCACAAACAATTATGAAGGCATGGCGGGATGGCTCGGTACGCTATCGTATCTGCGTCAAGAACTTGGCGATGGACTGAACGGACGAGCGGGCTTAACTCGAGCTTATGAGACCATTGAACAAATAGAAAAACCACTGCTCGAGTACGCCTTAGAACGCATCAAAAACTTGCCAAATGCCACTTTGTATGGCGAACTGAGCAGCCAAAATCGTGTTGGTACATTCTGTTTTAACCTCGGCAGTGCCAACCCAATGGAAGTGGTCAAGTACCTTGGAGGACAAGGCGTGGGCGTGGCTGGAGGGCATTACTACGCGATGCTGCCAATGACTGCACTGGGTTTGTACCCAAGCGGAGCAATCCGAACCAGTATTGCCCATTATACCAGCCAAGCCGATTTAGACAAGCTCTTTGATGCCCTCGAGAAAAAGGATTAACCACAAAACGGGCTGCTCGAGCGACTGCCGATTCTTGGCTTACGGCTTACGGCTACTCAGGTCTCGAGTTTGCCGTCTCGGATGCGCACAATCTGATTGGCTCTGGCTGCTACTTCCATATCGTGGGTAATTAAAATCAGGGTGCGGTTCTGACTGCCTTCCATTGGTTCGGTCAAAAGCTCTAAGATACCCGTGCCTGTTGCGGTGTCTAAGTTGCCTGTCGGTTCATCAGCAAATAGCACACTGGGGTTGGTGGCAAGCGCCCGAGCTATCGCAACCCGTTGTTGTTCGCCACCAGATAATTGATTGGGGTAGTGGGTGCTGCGTTTACTCAGTCCGACCCGTTTAAGAATTTCGCTCGAGATACCACTTCGTTTGGCTTTGGGTAGACCCGCCAAGGTCAGAGGCAGTTCAATGTTTTCTTGGGCGTTTAAGATACTGACCAGATTGTAATTCTGGAAAATAAATCCAAAGTGCGTTAGACGGTACGAAGCCAAACTGGTTTCTGGCATGGTTGTAATATCGTTGCCTTGGTGCGAGACCATACCGCTTGAAGGGCGGTCAAAACCCGCCAATAAGTTCAGCAAGGTGCTTTTGCCACTGCCGGAAGGTCCGACAATCGCCGTGATTTTACCCGCTTCAAAACCAAGTGATAAATGGTTCAGTGCGGTAACACTGCTTTCGCCACTTGGATAGATTTTAGAAATGTCTTTTGCCTCGAGAATAATTTTTGTCATCTTAATTCCTACCTAGTGCTTCGGTAATCACCAAACGGCTGGCGGTTCTGGCGGGTAACAACCCAGACACCAATCCCAATACCAATGCCACCCCAATGGCTAAGCCAGTCAAACGAAAAGTCACTTGCGCGATTTCGACACTGATTAAGTCACGCACTGCAAAATTAACCGCCAGAGTACCAAGCCAACCAACAACCACACCGCCCAGACCACCCAAAAGGGCTAAAAGCAGACTCTCGAGAACAACCAACTGAAAAACAAAACTGGGTTTTGCACCAATCGCTCGTATTACCCCGAATTCTTTGGTGCGCTCATAAACGCCCATCATCACGGTGTTGGCAACCGCTAAACCGCCAACAATTAAGGCAATTAAACTGATTCCAAAGCGAAAAGCATCGCCAATGGCTATCGCACGGTCAAGAACTTGAACCACATCGCCTTGGGTTTGGGCTTTGAGTTCATCCTTGAAGCGCCGATTGATTTCATCGGCGGTTTTACGGGCATCGGCTGGGTCATTGAGTTTTAAGGCAATTAAAGTGGCTTTACCTGTGACAGCTAAGGTTTTGGTCAGACTGGCAAAAGGTAAAAATACGGCACTGTCGGTAAAACCACCAGATTTTTCGACAATCCCAATGACTTTATAACGGTCTGTCCGACTTAAACGCAGTTCATCGCCAAGTGCCAGACTAGCAGTTTTGGCGGCTTGAAAACCAACCACTGCCACTTTTTCATTGGCTTGACTGGTACTAATCCATTGTCCAGAACTGAGTTTCATATTCGGGTAAACATCGGTCAGGGTGACTTTATCAAACGGGTAGGCGGCAATCACATAACCACTGCCCGAAAATCCACCTCGAGCAGTCAGCAACAACGGAATCACTTGTTTAATCCCCAACTCAGATTTTAGTGCCTCGAAACGCGATAACACTTCTAAAGGCACATCTGGAATAGGACTACCAAAAATACTTGAAGTTTCAGACCCCGCCAAACCAATTTGAATATCTGGTCCAACATTACCAAGTTCATTGCCCAAGGCTTTGCGAAATCCCTCACCAAGCGATAAAAAAACCACCATACTAGCAACCGCCACGACAATCCCAAGGATGGTTAAAATAGTTCGGACAGGGCGGCGCATTAAACCACGCAGGGCTAAGTTAGATAAATCCGCAAAATTCATAACCTCGAGTCTAACGGGTTTTTATCGGGCGGAACGTCTCGAGCGCACGGACTGTCACGTCTCGAGCGCACGGACTGTCACGTCTCGAGCGCACGGACTGTCACGTCTCGAGCGCACGGACTGTCACGTCTCGAGCGCACGGACTGTCACGTCTCGAGCGCACGGACT
>JANNEE010000448.1:0-2417 GCA_031388325.1 Deinococcales bacterium | reverse complement strand
GATTGGGCTTCGGCTAGGGCGCGGTGGGCTAAGGCGCGTGAACCGCGTGAAAAATTGGTGTTCTTGATGTTCTCGCGCAGCCATTTAATGCCGCCATCAAGCAAAAAAGCAAAGCGTTCTCGAGGAATTTTTTGTTTTTGTAAGCGAGCTAAGGAAAGCACCACACTGGCGGTCATGTCCATGGCGCTTTGGTCATGACTCCAAAATCCCCAACCACCATCGTTATGACGCAGGGTCTCCAAGCGTGCCAGTCCAGCCTCGAGTAAATCTGGCAAGTCGTCTCGAGGAGCGATTTCGGCGGCAAGCATGGCGGGAATAAAACGGGCTAGGGTTTGTTCGGTACACCCATACGGATAGGCAATCAGGCGTTCTAAGGCGGGTTGTACGGCACTGAGTAAACTTGGGGTCAGGCTGATATGAAGTTGTGCAGACTCGATTTGAGCATCTTCGGGGAGAACAAAGGTTTTTTGCTTGTTGCCAGTATCCCCAGCCCATGTTTGGGTGGCGCTAAAACCCCTTGGTTTAACGGCTAGAGGCAACTCGAGGGCATCCGAACCGAGTAGCGAAGTGTACGCGCCTTGGATTTTGGCTTGTCCTAAGTTGGTGGCGGTAATTTGCGTCTCAAAACTGGCTCGAGCCTTGGCTGGGATTTCCAAACGCCCTTCAAGCGCACGGCTGCTGCTGAGTCCAAGTAAATTAAATGTAAAGACTCCGTTTGCATTTTGCGCTAAGTTGTTATTGACAATGCCACGCAAGGTGGTACTGTCACCACGCACCAAAAATTCGGGTTTGGCAATTCGCGCTAGAATATCTTTGGTGACGAGCGTTTGGGCTTTACTTTCCCCTGCCGCACCATTTAGGGTTTGCCCCCTTGCCGTGATTCGCCAAGTGGTCAGGTTGTCGGGGTACGGCACTGGCACTTTGGCAATTCCGTTGGCATCGGTGATGACACTGCCAAACCACAAGGCGGTGTCTCTAAAATCTTTGCGGACTCGTCCTGCATCATTATCGGCTCGAGCCATACTTGTGTCACCTTCGCCTTCGCCGCCACCGCCAAGTTCGCCATCCATGTCTTCACTCGAGGCAGTGCCGATTAAATTGGGGCGATCTCCATGAAAAATATCAAACGGATTGGGTGTGCCGTCCTCACGTAATAAATAGATGCCTTCGTCTACCACTGCCAGACTTAACTCGGTTTGCACAGGTTGCTTGGCGGCGTTGCTGACTTTAAGCTCGAGTTGCCCAGTTTCTGACGGGGCGTAACGTGTTTTGCTGGGCAGAATTTCTAGGTTGAGGCGCTGGTCATCTTTAGGGATACTGACATTTGCACCTCCGCCGTATTGTGTCCCATAAGGTATTCCCAAATGCAGATAGGAAATTTGCAAATAGACATTGGGCTGCATCGCACTTGTGACCTTAAACGAATAGGCAAAAGTCGAGCGAGTGGTGCGTACTAAGCGGGTCTGCAAAACGCTGTCCGCCTCGAGCGAGACCCAAGCATCCACCCCAACAGGTACGCCCATAATCAATGCCGTGACCGTTTCCCCGACCTGATACGAGGTTTTATTCAAACGCACTTGGGCATAATCCACATTCCAGCCCCAGTTTTCGTTTTGTGCCAATTGCCAAGCAAAGGTCTCGGCTTTGGATAAACGCCCCGCCGCATCCTTGGTTCTGGCTCGCACCACATACCCACCACCAAGTGGGGGCTTAAAGATCACTCGAGCCGTGCCATTGCGGGTTTGTACAGTGCGTTTCTCGAGTGGCGTTTCTTTCAGGGTCCAAGTGGTTTGGCGCTGACCATCTTTTAGAACAGAGCCTTGGATGTACTCTTGGCGAAATAGTTGCAACTCGACGCTGCTGTTAGCAATTGCACCTTGTAAATCCCTAGTCCGTACATCTGTTTCAAATGGTTCACCCGCATTAAATAAGTACCTTGTGGTTCGCAAAGAGACCCGCACCGAACTTGGGTAAGCATAAATATCCAGATAGCGCTCGAGTAAATTCCGAGATTCATCTTCAATTTGTACAAAGACGGTGTAACGCACAGGGAAAGCAAATTTATTGACTTCAAACGGCAACTCGAGTTTTAGTTTTCCGCTTGCATCGAGGGCTGTCACTTGTTCAAAGATGATTTTATTGTCATACGAGCCGTACTCTTCCGAATACTCAAAGCCAAAATCTTTGTAATTGGGGTCATCCTTGGTAAAACTCGAAGCCCGTGAGAAGGTTACTTTAACCCGTCCGTTACTCATGCCCCCACCAAACAAATACGCCGCACTGACCTCGAGCGGTGAGCGTGTGCCTTGCAGCACCACCAAGGGTGTTTTTAGGGTCATGTCAAAGTCTGGCTTAATGTACTCCTGTACAGCAAAATCGTCTAAGCTGCGCGAGTCATCTAAACCCTCAAAAGTACA
>JANNEE010000446.1:0-5640 GCA_031388325.1 Deinococcales bacterium | reverse complement strand
CATTGGGGACGCATGAACCATCCGAGGCATTGGGAACGCTCGAGAGTGAACATGAAAAATAACCTTGGTCGCTGGGCATTTATTGCTCCTGCTGGATTACTGATTCTGGTTTTTATGGTCTTGCCGATGCTCTTGATGGGCTTAATGTCGTGGCTCGAACCGGGGCAATTTGGCGGGGTCAAATGGGGACAGTACACCCCCGATTCATATATTAAATTTCTTTTTGAACGCGATTTTAATGATGCTTTGGTCTTAAACACCGATTACCTCTCGATTTTCTCGAGGTCGTTCCAATTGGCATTTGTCACAACTGCTATTACTTTGTGGGTGGCTTTTCCAGTCTCGTTTTACATTGCCCTGCAATCACCTAAGCGCCGCACTTGGCTGATGCTTTTAATTACCATTCCATTCTGGACTAATTTACTGGTTCGCACCTACGCTTGGATTCTGCTCTTACGCAACGGTGGACTGATAGACTCGAGCCTGAGCGGACTTGGATTACTGAACAGCCCCTTAAACATTATGTACACACCCTTAGCGGTACAAATTGGACTGGTTTATGCCTTTTTGCCATTTATGGTCTTACCGATTTACACCAGTCTCGAGAAACTCGATTGGCGCTTGCTCGAGGCGGCTTATGACTTATATGCCAACCGTTGGCAGACCTTATACCGAATTGTACTACCCTTATCCGCCCCCGGCATGGTGGCTGGCTGTATTTTGGTCTTTGTTCCTGCGCTCGGCACGTACTTTATTCCAGAATTACTGGGCGGCTCTAAAACCCTGATGATTGGCAATTTAATCCAACAACAATTTGGCACATCCAGAAATTGGTCATTTGGGGCGGCGTTATCGTTTGCTTTACTTGCCATCGTCTTGGTTTTTATGCTGATTTACGCCCTACGCTTTAAGGGTAAAGGGAGCTTAACCACATGATTAACTCGAGTAACCCACTTTGGCGCTACCCCAGCCTAAGCGTTTTGATGGGGCTGTTTTTTATTTTCTTGTACTTGCCAATTCTGGTTTTAATAATTCTATCGTTCAATCAAAATCAGACTGCGACCATTTGGACAAATTTTAGTTTGGATTGGTACAAAGTTGTCCTCGAGAATCCGAACATCATCAGGGCGACACAAAATTCCTTAATCGTTGCCAGTGTCTCCACCATAGTCAGCACCACCATTGCCACACTTGCTGCCCTTGGCATGGCAGGAAAAACTTTCAAAGGACTGGCGGCTTTTAATGGCTTAATTGGACTGCCCTTGCTTGTTCCCGAAATTGTCACGGCTGTTGCCAGTTTGCTGTTCTTTCTTGCCATCGGACTCGAGCTAGGCTTAACCACGGTTATCCTCGCCCATATTATTTTCTGTATTCCTTTTGCGTACTTACCAATTCGCGCTCGACTCGAGGGATTAGACCCCAAACTGCTCGAAGCAGCCTCAGACCTCTATGCCCAACCACTTCAAGCCTTTACTCGAGTCACCTTACCGCTTTTAATGCCTGGAATTATTTCGGGGGCAATGCTTGCCTTTATCACCAGCATGGACGATTTTGTAATTACCTTTTTTGTGGCTGGGGCTGGCGCGACTACCCTACCTGTCTATATTTTCGGTATGATACGGACTGGAATCTCCCCAGAAGTCAATGCTATTTCTACGCTTTTATTTGCGGCTTCGCTGGTGATTGTGCTGTTATCGTTTTTTGTTAGTCAAAAGAAAGTGTAAATTTAGGACATTACAAATCATATTCTCTCAGTTGGGCAAGGCATGCTTGCCCCTACGGTCAAACGAAAATGCAATGCTCGAGGCTCTACTTTACCCTTTTACCCGTTTTCCTTGGAGGTCGTATGAATAAGAAGTTACTCGTTACATTCGGTATTAGCGCTCTGGCAGTGGTGGCATACGCTCAAACGCCAAAAGCCACAATCAATTTGTACAACTGGTCAAATTATATCCCACCAGATTTACTTAAAAAATATGAAGCCGATACAGGTGTGCGGGTCAATTTGGATGTCTATGATTCCAACGAATCCTTACTGGCTAAACTCCAAGCAGGGGCAACAGGCTACGACGTGATTGTGCCGTCAGATTACATGGTTAAAATCATGATTGACGAGAAAATTCTCGAGCCAATCAATGCCAGTAAATTAAGCAACTGGAAAAACGTGCAAGGGTTTTCGACTAAACCGCCTTTTGATGTGGCTCGAGCCTACTCTGCCCCGTATATGTGGGGTGTGACTGGTTTTACTTACGATTCGGCAAGAGTCCCGGGCGGCAAACTCGATGATTCTTGGAAATCTTTTTTTGAACCCCCCGAAGCCCTGCGTGGACAGATTGTTGCCCTGAATGACCCAACCGAAATGTGGAACGCCGCCACAATTTACTTAAAAATAGACCAATGCACCACTGTGGCTTCCAATGCCGAACGGGTTTTGGCGCTGCTCGAGAAACAAAAACCATTTCTGGCGGCTTATAACTCGGACGGAACTATCGAAAGAATGCAGGCTGGTGAAGTCATCATGCACCACCAATGGAACGGCGCAGCCCACCGCACCAAAGAAAAACTCAAAACTGGTGTATTTGTTTATCCACGCGAGGGCATTCCCTTCTGGAACGATAATTTTGCTGTACCGAAAACTGCCAAGAACAAAGCCGAAGCAATTAAATTTATCAACTGGATGATGACCCCCGAAGCCATCGCCATTGCCAGCAATTACACGGGCTACAACAACAGCATCAAAGGCGCAGATAAATTCTTTGACGCTGCCCTAAAAACCGACCCTGCGGTCAACACCCCTGCCAATATGACCAATCGATTCCGTGCCAATAAACTCTGCTCGAGTGCCAACATTGCGTTGCGTGACAAGGTTTGGACTCGGTTGAAGAGGTAAGGAAGTCAAAAGGCGAAAGCAAAAGCTATACTTTTGCCCTTTGCCTTTCGCCTTTTGACTAAACCTATGAAAACCATTTACTCTGAAAACCATAAACTGCATCACGGAGATTTTGAACTGGTCGCCGATGGGCTTGTACCCGTTTTTGAAATGCCGCGTCGGGCAGAGATTATTCTGGCTCGAGTTAAGAGTATGAACTTAGGTGAGATTGTCGCACCTAAAGACTTTGGGCTTGAACCAATTGAACGCATTCACTCGCCAGCCTATGTGCGCTTCCTCGAGAATGCTTGGGCGGAGTGGCGTGCGGCTGGTCATGCCAAACACGCACTGCCCTACACTTGGGCTGGGCGGGGTATGAATCAGTCTCGAGAACCCGTGGCTATCGAGGCGAAACTGGGTTTTTATAGTTTTGATGCGGCGGCACCGATTACTCCGACGACTTGGGCTGCGATTACCAGCAGTCTCAATGTGGCGCTAACGGGTGCAGAACTGATTCAATCAGGCGTGAAAAGTGCTTTTGCTTTATGTCGCCCGCCGGGGCATCATGCGGCAGCCGATTATATGGGCGGATACTGCTTTTTGAATAATGTGGCAGTGGCAGCCCAATATTTCCTAGATTCTGGCGCGGCTCGAGTCGCCATTCTGGACATTGATTATCACCACGGTAACGGCACACAAAGCATTTTTTATGACCGCTCAGATGTGCTGGTACTTAACTTGCACGGCGACCCAAGTGTCGAATATCCGTACTTTTTGGGTTATAGCGACGAAACTGGTAATGGCGCTGGCGAAGGATTTAATGTTAATTACCCAATGCCGCACGGAACAAATTTTACAACCTGGTTCTCGAGTTTAGAGCTTGCCTGTGCGAAACTCGAGAGGTACGCACCAGAAGTTGTATTGGTGTCTTTGGGTGTGGATACCTTCAAAGGCGACCCAATTTCACAGTTTTTACTCGAGAGTAGCGATTACCTAAAAATTGGCTCGAGAATCGCAAAACTGGGTACACCAACGCTGTTTGTGATGGAAGGCGGGTATGCAGTTGAAGAAATTGGGGTTAATGCCGTCAATGTCTTATTGGGCTTTGAAGGCTAAGTAGTCCATAAACGACAAGAGGAGCGCAGTTTAAGTTACGCTCCTCTCCCCTATCTTAAGTATCAGATGCTGCTGTAAAGAATAGCGCGTTTGACTTGCCCAATCACATCGGTAATCGGAATATCCCTCGGGCAGGCTTCGGTGCAGTTGTAGGCGGTGCGGCAACGCCAAACCCCTGTGTTTTGATTGAGTTTAGCAAGACGCTCTGCCCCGCCTGTGTCTCTCGAGTCAAAGATAAAACGGTGTGCCTGAACAATGGCTGCTGGTCCAAGGTACGTTCCATTGACCCAGAAAATCGGGCAAGAGGTGGTGCAGCAAGCACAAAGAATACATTTGGTACTGGCATCATAAATCTCGCGGTCTTCATGGCTTTGAATATGTTCGCGTTCTGGCATCGGTTGGTCGTTGATAAAAAATGGCATCACCGCTTCGTAACTCTCAAAGAACGGAGTCATGTCAACAATCAAATCTTTCTCGACACTCAGCCCGCGAATCGGTTCGACAGTTACCGTATTCCCGCCCAAATCCATCATCAAGACTTTACAAGCCAAACGATTTTTGCCGTTAATCAGCATCGCATCTGAACCACAAATCCCATGGGCGCAAGAACGCCGAAACGATAAGCTGCCGTCAAGTTCCCATTTAATTTGATTAAGAATATCAAGAATTCGGTCTTTGGGGTCTACCTCAAGGGTATATTCTGCCCAATACGGTTTTTTGTCTTTTTCTGGGTTGTAACGATGAATCTTAAAAATTGCTTGCATGGAGACTCCTTTTCGAGAGGCTATCAGCTTTGAGGATTTTAGCTCATAGTTTAATACGTTCTCGGTTTTGGTTCATATTTACCTAAAACCACATCTTTCCATTTGATTTCGGTTCTGCCCGGCTCGAGTTGGTAGCACATCGTGTGTTTTAAGAAAGTTGTGTCGTTTCGTTCGGTGTGGTCTTCTCGAGCGTGAGCGCCACGCGATTCACGGCGGTTGAGGGCGCTGTGGACAAGGGCTTCGGCGTTATCGAGCAGGAATCCTAGTTCGATGGCTTCTAAAAGTTCGGTGTTAAAACGTTCACCTTTGTCAGAAACTCCAATGTTTTTGTACCGCTCGTTTAAGCCGCGTAAAATTTCGACTTGGGTACTCAGGGTCTCTTCGGTGCGAAACACACTGGCGTTGTCCTGCATGGTTTGCTGCATCTCGAGGCGAATTTTAGCGACGCTTTCCGCACCATTGGAATTTTTGGTGTTGTTGACCAAATCAGAGGCTCGTCCAGCAGCATTGCTTGGTAATGGCTCGAGAACAGCAGTATTGGCATATTTGGCGGCGGCAACCCCAGCCCGTCTGCCGAAAACGATCAAGTCACCTAAGCTGTTTGTTCCAAGGCGATTAGCGCCGTGCAAACTGACACAAGCCACTTCGCCAGCCGCGTATAAGCCGCGTACTTTGGTGTCGTTGGTTGTGCCAAAAATTACTTCGCCGTCCAAAGTAGTTGGGATTCCACCCATGGTGTAATGAGCGGTGGGTTGAATCGGTACAGGTTCTTTGGTTGGTTCAACTCTTAAATACGTCCTCGAGAAATCCATGATGTCTGGTAAGCGCTCCTCGAGAATTTTCGGGTCTATGTGGGTCACATCCAAGTGAATGTAATCTTTGTTGGGTCCA
>JANNEE010000434.1:0-2095 GCA_031388325.1 Deinococcales bacterium | reverse complement strand
TGACGGACACGACGGCACAATCACTTCAGACCGCACCCAAGCCGTCGCCACCCATGTGGCGGTTAATCAAAATGCCTTCAAGCCTTATGTTGGCTTAATAGACCGTAACAATAAGCTGATTCGCAGACTCGAGATGCCTTTTTACTGCAATCATTATCATGCCAACCCCGACAGCAGCCAGTTAATTGGTGATGACTTGGACGAAATTGTACGAATTGACATCAGTTCCGACATTGCCAGTCTCGAGGTGCTGTGCCAACACGGTACATCTTGGCATACTCAAGCCAGTCATTGTCACCCGACTTGCAGTTGGGACGGTAAGCAGATGCTTTACGCTTCGGATGCGGGTGGAAAAGTCAATTTATACCTGATGGAATTTGAGTAGTTGTGTAGCTTCTAGTTATTAGCTTTTCAGGCGTAATTTCTCGAGAATTAAAATTTCTTCTTCTTTCTTTTTAGTGACCCAATAGCACCGCAAATTCTTTAAGCCTTGGCAATTTAGGCTGCTAAGACAACGTTTTTTGTTTCTAGGAGGTTGGTTATGAAAAAATATGTGATGGTTCTTGGTGTTGTGGTCGGAAGCCTTGTGTTTGCATCAGTTGGCTCAAACGGCGCTGACACTTGGGCATCTGGAACAACAGGTGGTTTAGGAGCTTCTGCCCTCAATACTTACATTGTTGACACTCGAGCCAAATTATTGGCAGCCCTTGATAACCGAGGCAAACCTAACGATGCCAAAATTATTTACATCAAAGGCAAAATAAACTTAAGTGCCGATGGCTCGGGGCGGGAACTGACCGAAGCTGATTTTGCGGTTGGCACAGGCTATTCTTTTGCTGCCTACAAAGCCGCTTTTGACCCAAAAGTCTGGGAATTAGGCAAAGCCATAGACGATAAGCAACCGCTCGAAGCTGCCCGCCGCGCCGCCGCCGCTAAACAAACAGCTTACATCGTCGCTCGAGTCGGTTCAAACACCTCTATTTTGGGATTGGGGCGTTCGGCTGGGATTACTCGAGGGGCAGTAATGATTCGCGGTGCTAAAAATGTTCTGGTTCGCAACATTACATTTGCCGATGCAGCCGATTTATTCCCCGCTTGGGATCCAACCGATTCTTATGATCCAAACACCAAAACAGGTGGACGTTGGAATTCCTTATACGACAACATCAGTGTACTTGACAGTCAGAATGTTTGGGTTGACCACAATACCTTTACCGATGGCAACAACCCAGATAAACGCACCCCCCAAGACCTGATTTTTGGACAAATCTATCAGCAACACGATGGCGCAGTGGATGTCACCCGTCAATAGGATAAAGTCACGATTTCGTATAATCACTTTCAGGGACACGATAAACTGATGCTGATTGGTGGCTCAGATACGGCTACCCCTGCCAATGGCTTGGGGTTTTTATCGGTTTCAGTTCATCATAATTATTTTCAGGACACAATGCAGCGAATGCCTCGAGTTCGCTTTGGTAAAGTCCATGTTTTTAACAATTATTACCAAGGCAGTCTGGTGGCTGGGGTCGCCTCACCGTTCTTGTACGGCATTGGTATTGGTCAATTTGCCCAGATTTACAGCGAAAACAACAACTTTGAAATCGCAGGGAATATCAAACCCGAGCAAGTTGTTGCTGTTTTTAACCGAGCAGGCGATAAGAAAACCTATTTCTTTGACTCAGGTAGCACCCTCAATAACCAAGCCCTGAACTTATTTGACATCGCCAATACATTAGCAACAGCCGCCAAACGCCCAGCCATCGAAAATACCCAAAGTGTTTGGAAACCAATTAATACCTACCCCTACACACTCGAGCCAACGGCTCAAACAAAGATTTCGGTAATCGCGAAAGCAGGGGCAGGTAAACTGACAATGACCCATAAACCAGTGATTCATGCAGTAGTCAATCTCTTTGGGTCTGATTCCCCGAGGCTTGCCTCGTAACCGCGAAGCGGAGAGCTTTTTTGCGTGATGGGATTTAGAATTAACTTGTGAGCCTGTATTTGCACAAAACCCATAATGTCAGTGTACTTTTGTATCATATTGTTTGTCCTGCGAAATATCGAAAGGCTGTGTTCACGCCTGAAGTTG
>JANNEE010000361.1:0-3539 GCA_031388325.1 Deinococcales bacterium | reverse complement strand
CAACTTCGACAATATAGATGAGGCGTTTTCCAGTATTTGTTCTAGCATCTAATAAATACTCTGCATCAACCTCCCAAGATGGATTACCTACTAATCTTTTGTTTACCCACCATGCCACACCACTTTGTTGACTGGTTCTTCCTGAGAGACTATCAAAACGACTTATCACTATTTTTTCTTGCCCAAAAGACAATTCCCAACTTTTTGCGTAACTCGTTAAGTTCTCAAAAACTATTTTTGTCTCATTAAGATAAACACTAAAGTCTGAATTAGAAATAAACTTTGAACCAAGCAGCTTTTCAACATCCTGAAAGGTTAGGATGTTTCGATTTAAATCCGCAGATAGCTTAGTTCCATGACCCTCAAATGGGATATGCGATATAATCTCTATTTTGAAAGGCAGTGAACCACTTGATTTTAGGATTTTTGCAGTGGTTTTGTAACCATCTTTTATTGTTTCAATATCGTAATTATCACTAAAGCAAAACATTGCATGTCTGCCAATACCATTTCGACCATATGGTTTCCTTTTGCGTGTACCAGACCCAATCGGGAACTCAACTAATTTCCCTTGAGTCAGTTCTCGATCATAGCTAAGAGCATTCCATCGTTCTGCAAACTCTTCTCGAGTCATTCCAGACCCGTTATCTTCAATTTCAAGTCTTTCACCTATATGTTGAGGAAAAGACAGTCGAACTTCCCCTGCGCCCGCATCCCAAGAATTTGCGACCAATTCAACTAAGGCATATTTAGGATCGTGGATGATATTCCCCGCGTGTTGAATAAGGAAATTATCTCCAAAGGTTGGGAATAAAACAGATTGCGGTTCAGACATAAAATTCATCCTTCCATGATAACTTGTTGGGGTTTTGCATAACAGTTATGATTCTAGCAAAAAAGAAACTCTTTTTTAATGAGAAGCATACAAAATTCTGCCAAGTGTTCCCTCGAGATGGTACAAGAAAAAGTTGCACAATACAAACCTTGATTTTCTACTCTCCATCTTTCTACTTTCAGTTAATTTAGCTCGAGCAGTAGACGGATGCACCCCTCTCGAGCCTAGTCGGATGCACCCTCTCAAAAGCAGTAGACTCGAGCGGTGAGCCTTGGCACTGTGACGGCACGTCCGACTTTAATCAGCATTTGGCAGAATTTACCCAATCCTGTACGCCGCAATTTAATTGTTTTATTTGTTGCCCAAGCACTATCTACCAGTTCGACGACCGTCTCCACAACCCTCTCAAGCATTATTATTTTTAACATTACGGCTTCCGAGAGCCTATCGGGATTACCCAGTACAATCAATTTTTTTATGTCTGCCGTGGCTGCATTTTGGGCTGGACGAATCATGCAGAGCCGAGGGCGGCGTTTTGGCTTGGCTTGGGGCTACGCAATTGGGGTTCTTGGTGCGATTTTGGCAGCAACCATGGCACTCGAGAAGAACTTAATTGGCTTTTTAATTGGCGGGGCAATGGTTGGGGCTGCCAATGGTGCGATTCAACAAGCCAAATATGCGGCTGGTGAAATGGTCTCGAGCGCGGTGCGCGGTACAGTCATAGGGGCGCTGGTGACTGGTAGCGCGTTTGGCAGTCTCTTAAGTTGGGCAGTTGCCCCATTGGTGCTGGGTTTTGCAAAATCCCAAGGCATTCCAAGCATCGAATTTGGTTGGTATTTAGGGGCGTTTTGGTTATTGTTGGGCGCACTGATTATCTTTTTTGGCTTGCGTCCAGACCCAAGTACCTTAGCCGTTCAAGAAATCAAGACCACGATAAGTGGCACAACCCGAGCTTGGGCGGTATTACTGAGAATCCCCGAGATGCGCTTAGCCCTGATTTCGATGGGGCTTGGACAAATGGTGATGGTCAGTTTAATGGTTTTAATGCCGCTACATGCCAAGCACATGGGTCACGAAGAAAGTGCCACGGGTTTAATCTCGGTGCATGTGCTGGGCATGTTTGCCTTTGGTTGGCTAACTGGGCGCTTAGTGGACACATGGGGGCGTAGCCTCGTAATTCAACTGGGGGCGCTGCTCTTAATGCTCTCGGGCTTTGTGGCGGTTTTTGCGACCCGTCCACTCGAGATGGGCTTTAGTTTATTTATTCTGGGGCTTGGTTGGAATTTTTGCAGTGTGGCTGGTACAACCCTACTGACCGACCAACTCGAGGTACACGAACGCGCCTCTGTCCAAGGCACTGCTGAATTGGTGGTCTGGATGTGTGCGGCAATAGGCGCACTCGGCGGCGGTTTAATTGTTGGAGCATTTGGCTTCCCAGTCATTGGCTGGGTGGCGCTGGGTGTGGGCGCACTGCCGATGCTGGCGACTTGGGTGTTTGGTAAATCATCTTCGGTTTGACCCGCTCAAGGTAACGCATCAAATCTGTCAGGCTCGAGAAGCGCAGCACAATTCCATTTCCCTCGAGTATCGCTTGCCAAGGTTGTCCTGCTTGGGCGGGAATAATTCGTAGGCGATACTCGAGACTGGTATCCATGGCTAGAATTTCAAACTAAGGGTTTTGCTTGTGCCTACGCCAGTATTGGCACATTCGTTCAAACCACTTGAGGGTGGTGGGGTTGTCATCAGCGCCAATCCAGCCCCAGGTGCTTTTGGTGCTAAGGTACAGGATTTAATTGTAAAGCTCCAAGTTTTAGTTGTTTTACCGCCGCTCGAGTCGGTTACGGTGGCGGTGATGGTTTTCAGTCCTGCCGCGCCAATATAGGTGTAATCGGTGAATTTGTGTCCAGAACCCAAGGCGGTATTTTGTTTAACGCCAGCGATTGTCCATTCGACACTGCAACACGCCCAGCCATCCTCGAGGTCATCGGTGTTTAAGTCTATAGTTGGGATAATAAAATAATCGTTTCCTGCTAATGCGCCAGTCGTGAAGGTTTGTTTAGCCAGTTCTATCGTTTCGTTCTCGAGTGGGGCTTTGATAATAATGCTTGGCTTGGTATTTGGTGCTTCGGCGACTGTCCAGCGTTTCTCAAAAATTTCGTAACTGACATCGGTGCTAAATAAGCCAAATAAACTCAGTTCTAAGCCGATACTGACATCTAGCCCCGCCTCTAAAGACCAAGTTGGGGTACGTGGAAAACCAGCCTCGAAGGTCACAAAACCACCCAGTGTGGCAATTGGACCACCAATACCAAACACCAGAATACTGGCGGTCGCATCTACCCGAGCTTCAACATCCATGTCTAGATTTACCTCGGCGCTCGAGGTGTAGGACTTACTAAAAGTGCTGTAGGTGTCAAATTTGCCATCCTCGAGTTCGATACCTGCGGTAAAACTCATGGTTTGATTGGCTGTCCAGTCAAAGCCAACGCTAACTTCTCCGGTAATCGAAGCCTCGAGCTTAATACTTGGCACAAAAACAAGTGGGACAAACCCAATTGGAATGGTAATAATTGGTAATGGGATTGTGCCGAGTAAAACTTTTTTATCAATGGTTTTTGCCAGTTCGCCAGTCACGGTTAAGTTGGTGCTTTCGGTAATGGTCACGTTGGTATCCAAGTACGGTTTGGTGCAGAGAAAACCTTTA
>JANNEE010000339.1:0-1556 GCA_031388325.1 Deinococcales bacterium | reverse complement strand
CGGCAGCAGCAGCAATGTTGACATGACCGAGGAACTGGCACTGCTCGAGAAGCGCCTAACTCGCTTGCGTTCCGAGACTTACGATAAATTGACCCGTTGGCAACGGGTGCAACTGGCTCGAGCGCCGGGGCGACCGACAGCATTAGATTTTATCGGGCGTATTTTTACCGATTTTCAGGAATTGCATGGCGATAGGGCATACGGCGAGGATTCGGCTATTGTTGGTGGGTTAGCGCGGCTCGAGGGTCGGGCGGTGGTGATTATTGGACAGCAAAAAGGACGAGATACCAAGGAAAACATTGCGCGAAATTTTGGTATGGCGCACCCAGAAGGGTTTCGTAAAGCCATGCGCTTAATGGATATGGCAGATAAGTTTGGACTGCCTCTGATTACGTTGGTGGATACACCCGGGGCATACCCCGGAATTGCAGCCGAGGAACGCGGACAGGCATGGTTAATTGCCCAGAGCATTCAAAAAATGACGCGGCTTCGCGTTCCGGTGATTAGTGTCATCATCGGTGAAGGCGGCAGTGGTGGCGCTCTGGCGATAGCTGTGGGCAACCGTGTGCTGATTCTCGAGAATGCAGTTTATAGTGTTATCAGTCCTGAATCTTGTGCTGCCATCGTCTGGCGCGATGCCAAAGAAGCGGCTAAAGCTGCCGAAGCCCTGCGCTTAACCGCCAAAGACCTCGAGCAGTTTGCGATTGTGGATGAAGTGATCCCCGAACCTAAAGGCGGAGCGCACAACGACCCAATAGGCTCGAGTGATGAACTCAAAAAAGCCTTGTTAAATCATCTCGAGCAGATGAAAGGCATGAGCCACAGCCAATTACTGGATTCTCGAGCCGAGCGTTTTCGTAAACTCGGGGTCTTTGAAGAATTGGCTTAGATGTTCTCGAGTTTCGTGACCCACGCATCAAAGTGTGGGCATTCGGCTCGGATTTTTTCTAAGCCGATTTCAGAAGCAACCACAAAACCATGCTCGACCTTATTGAATTGTTTGCCAAAGATGGATTCGAGTCGTTTTGAAGGTGCAGTATGTGGTGAGTCATTGATCAGTTCAGGGTTTTCAAACTGCTGAATTACTGCCTGCAACAAATGTAAAGTTTTACTGGGTGATTCAAAATCCATCGTTACATATTCGTTGAGAATATTTACATTAACAAAAAGCAAGGCTTCAAATTCGTGAAGTTGAATATAGGGAATAAAATTATGCAAGGCAACTTCTTTTGCAAAGGCTTGTTCAAGTTTCTGCACGCGCTTTATAGGCTCAAGCGTTATATTTTGGGCAAATTCGGGGAAATCATCTGGAAGTGCATACAAATCAAACATTGTGGTTAAAAAAGCCCTAGATTCCTGATTCCGCCAGTGTGCCAAATCTCGCTTGGCTTGAGCAAAATTTAATAAGCCGCCTTTGTGCAGTTTTGTTTGGCGCATTCCACCCACTTGGTATTGGCGAGTTTTTCCAGTTATCAAGAGTCGTACACTGACATCAAGCCCAAAAAGTGCCAAATGTGGAGCAAGTATTTCTTCCGCAAATTTTTCTTCTGTTTGAC
>JANNEE010000290.1:0-1786 GCA_031388325.1 Deinococcales bacterium | reverse complement strand
TAGCTCAGTAAACATCGTCTGGGCTTTTTCTAAGTGGATTTTTCCAAGGTCGAGATTTCCTTGTTCGCGCTCGAGTAAACCATAAAATTTTTCTACCAATGCCAGTGCTTTGGGGTCGTTTAATTGGCTGGCGAGTTGCTTATATTTTTCGGCACTGTTCCTTGCCAAGTCATATTCCGATAATTCTTTAGCCAAACTGGTTTGAGTCCATAAGGCACGTAGGCGTATTGTATTGGATTGTTGGTACAAGTGGGTAAATTGTTTTGCCCACTCCATCCCTTCGCGGTGATAGCCACGCGAGTACCAAAAATGCTCCAAGTTGCCACTGAGTTGTGTTCCAACTTCGATATTTTCTTGTAATGCCCAGTTGAGTACCGTGCGAATGTTATCGTGTTCTTGTTCGATACGCCGACTCCATTCGGTTTGTTGTTCGCCCTTGGCATGTAAAAACCATTGTTCGGACAATTTAATTGTCACTACTGCTAAACCCAACATGGCGTGGGCTTGATTTTCTAAGCTAAGTTGCTGCTGGCTGTACTGTCGAATCAATTCGTGAATCACAAAACGCTGCTCTCGTCTCGAGATGAGTGATTTATTGACCAAGCGCAATAACAAAGGCAAACTTGCCCCTGTGACCTCTATCGCCATTGCCTTGTCAAAGCCGCCACGAAAAACCGAAAGTTTTGCCAGAACATCTTGTTCTGCTTGGCTTAAAAGCGACCAACTAGAATGAAAGACCGCCGCAAAACTGCGATGACGAGCAGGCATATCTGGGGAATCCACGGCGAGGACATCAAGGCTTTGCTCGAGTTCTTCGGCAATTTCGGGCAAAGTCAGGGTTCTAACCCAACTGGCAGCCAGTTCTAAACCGAGTGGAATACCAGCCACGGCTTGATAAATTCGGTTAAAGGTTTCAAAGTCGTTATTGAGCGAAAAATCCAGATGACTGCGCTGGGCAGCCCTGATAAAAAGCAAAGCCGCATCTTGGGTCTCGAGTGGAAAAACAGTGTCTGGGGCAGGTAGACCACTGAGTTCAATGACTTGTTCGCTGCGAAGCCCCAGACTTTCTCGGGAGGTTACCAAAAAACGAACCGAGGCGGTGGTTTCTAAAATTTTAGCGACTATTTCTTTGGCAGCCATAACATGTTCAAAATTATCTAAAACGATCAACATAGACTTGTTGGCTAATACATGTTGTAAACGAGCCAAAGCCTCTTCTACTGGCTGTTCGCCAAGCGACTCGAGGATTGCATTTGGGACAAGTAACGGGTCGCTGAGCCTTGCTAAATCAACAAAAACCGCGCCATCTGGCATCATCACCAGATTTGCGACTTCAATGGACAAACGGGTTTTACCAATACCACCAACACCAACCAGACTTAGTAAACGACAATTGGGGTCTTTTAGCCGAATGGCAATTTGGTCAAGCTCGGCACGACGACCAACAAAGGCACTGCCTGGCACAGGCAATTTGAACTGAGGCGGACTGATTTTAAGCCCTCGGGTGTTGCCCAGAGACTGAGCCAGCAGACGTAGTTCATGGGGAGGCTCGAGTTGTAAAGTCTGCATCAATTCACGTTCAAACCGTTCAAAGGCACGCTGTCCGACTTCGGGATTGTGTTTAGCGTAACCCAGTAAGGCTTTTAGAAGTTCTTCATTTAAGGGTTCAACAATTAGGGCTTGCTCGAGTAACAGTGCCGCTTCAGAAGCCATCAAATCAGAAGCCTGTTCAAGCGCCGCAAAGCGAAATTGAGCGCTCAGGGTGGCACGCTCCAAAGCAAACCAC
>JANNEE010000230.1:0-16027 GCA_031388325.1 Deinococcales bacterium | reverse complement strand
GCCAAAGGCGCAAGCTCAAATTGCAAGCCAAAGCCTCCGCCCATATCAAAAACTTGTCTCGAGCCAATTTGTTTAGCCAAGTTTGCCATGCGCTCCAAAGCCTCTGCATAATCATTTGGGTCTTCGATGCTGCTGCCAATGTGCATTTGTAGCCCAATCACTTGTAAACCGGCTTTTTCGGCGTTCTGTACGGCGGTTGGAACATCAGTTAAACTCACCCCAAATTTAGAACTGGCATTGCCGGTTGCCAGATGGTCGTGGGTAGAGACTTTTAAGCCCGGATTGACCCGGATTAAAACCTTGGCATTGGGGGCATACTTGGCGGCTCGAGCGGCTTCATCGCTATTGTCGAGAATGATGTACGCCCCGACTTCTTTTGCTCTGGCATAATCGGCGCTCAGTTTACCGGGTCCGTTCATCACGATTTGTGTACCCGTCGCCCCTGCTAATACCGCCCGCTCGAGTTCCCCGCCCGAAACGGCTTCAAAACCCGCACCAAGCGTGTTTAAGCGCGTAATAATCCCAAGGTTGGGATTGGCTTTCATAGCATAAAAAATTTTGGCAGTTCCAAATGCCATTTGTAGCCGCTCGAGTTGAGTTTGAATGATTTGCCAGTCATAAGCATATAGTGGTGTACCAAACTTGCTGGCTGCCTCGAGTAACAATGTTCTAAATTCTGAACGCATAGTTCGATTCTACCCAAAAATCGTATACTTTAAGCCATGCAAACAAAACTCTTTATTGGCGGTTCGTGGACTGAGCCAACCGGCGGAACACTTGAGGTGGTCAACCCAACCACTGAAGCTGTTCTGCACCTTGCGCCTGCTGCCAGTGCTACCGATATAGACACGGCAGTCAAGGCGGCTCGAGCCGCTTTTAAGACTTGGAAACACACCACTGGTGCAGAACGGGCTGTGTACTTACGTGCCATTGCCGAAGGTGTACGCAACAACAAAGAAAGGCTGGCAAAGCTCGAGACCCTGCAAAATGGTAAACCACTGCCCGAAGCCTTGTGGGATATGGATGATGTCACGGCTTGCTTTGATTATTACGCTGGGTTAGCGCAAAGTTTGAGTCTCGAGACCGAAATTGTTTTGCCGCATCCAGACTTTAGCAGCTTATCTCGGCTCGAGCCAGTCGGGGTAGTCGGGCAGATTATTCCGTGGAATTACCCGCTTTTGATGCTGGCGTGGAAAGTTGCTCCTGCATTATCAGCAGGTTGTTGCAGTGTCCTCAAGCCATCGGAACTCACCCCTTTAACCGCCCTCGAGTTTGGTCAAATTGCACTCGAGGCGGGGCTACCAGATGGGGTGCTGAACATTGTTTCGGGTGGGCGCGAAGCTGGCGCAGCCTTAGCAAGTCATCAGGGCATAGACAAACTGGCATTCACGGGGAGTGTTGCCACTGGACGCAGCGTCATGCAGGCGGCGACCATGGGCATTAAAAACATCACCCTCGAGCTTGGTGGCAAATCGCCAATACTGGTTTTTAACGATGCCGACTTGGAACAAGCCATTGAATGGATTATGTTTGGCATTTTTTGGAACAAAGGCGAAGTATGCAGTGCCACCAGTCGCTTAATTGTCCAATCAGGTATTGCCCCAGCACTTTTTGCTCGGCTTAAACTCGAGTGCGAAAAAATAACCATTGGCGACCCACTGGAGGATGGCATACTGCTCGGACCACTGGTTTCAAAAGGACAGTATCAAAAAGTGTTTTCGTACTTTGAGTTTGCCAAAACTGAGGGCTTAACCCTGCTGACAGGAGGCAAACGCCCCGCACATCTCGAGAAAGGATTTTTCCTCGAGCCAACTGTTTTTATAGATGTACCAAGCACCAGCCGCTTATGGACAGAAGAAATTTTTGGTCCCGTGCTGGTTGCCCAAACCTTTGAAACCGAACCACAAGCCCTTGAACTTGCCAACACCAGTAGTTTTGGACTTGGGGCAGCCGTGCTTTCTAAAGACTTAGAACGTTGTGGGCGTGTGGCTCGAGAACTCGAGGCTGGCATTGTTTGGATTAACTGCTCGCAACCAACTTTTTGCCAAGCGCCTTGGGGCGGCTTAAAACAAAGTGGAATCGGACGCGAACTTGGGCATTGGGGATTAGAAAATTACTTTGAAACCAAACAAATCACCACCTATAACTCGAGTCAACCGTGGGGTTGGTACTTAAAGTGATTAACCTTTTGTGCCAGTTAAAACCACCCCTTCAATAATTTGTTTTTGGAAAATTGCAAAGACAATTAAGACTGGGATGACCGCTAAACTCGAGGCGGTCATGATTAAATGCCATTGCGTACCGGCTTCGCCACTAAAAAGCGCAATGCCAATCGGTAGGGTTCGCATCTCTTGGCTTTGAACAATAATCAAGGGCCATAAAAAAGCGTTGTAATTGCCCAGAAAATTAAAAATCGCAAGGGCAGATAAAGCTGGTGTGACCAAAGGCAGCCCAATACGGGTGTAGAGTCCAAATTCGGAGAGTCCATCTAAACGCCCAGCATCAAAGAGTTCATCGGGGATGCCTTCAAAAAAACCACGCAGTAGAAAAATCCCAAAAGCACTAATCATGCCCGGTAAAGCTATGGCAAAGTAGGTGTTGGCAATACCCAGTTTTAATGAACCTAAGTACCACGGAATAATCAGCATTTCGGTGGGAATCATGATGGTGGATAAAATCAGAATAAAAATAATTTCTTTGCCCGGAAAGCGCAGCTTAGCTAAAGTGTAGGCAACCATCGAATCAAAAATTAAAACCGAAATGGTGCTGACAACAGCCACACCCACCGAATTGACAAACCAACGGATAAAACCCGTGTTCTTTAGTACATCACCATAATTATCTAAGGTTGGGTTGCTTGGAAAAATTGCAGGTTGGAAAACATCGGCATAGGTTTTTAAGCTGGTCAAGAACATCCATAAGAACGGAAAAGCCGTGACCATACCACCAACAATCAGCACCGCGTAAACCCACCAAGCGGCATCTCGAGAACGACGTTTTTGAATAATTTGTTTAGGCGCTGTTTGGGTTCTCACCATTAGTAATCCACTCGCTTTCTTAAGACTGTTAATTGCAAAATCGTAAACAGTAAAATAATCACAAATAACACCACCGTCACGGCTGCCGCGTACCCGTATCTTGAGCTTTCAAAACCAGCACGGTAAATATAAAGCGCCACCGTTAAAGTGCTGTCCAAAGGACCTCCTCTATCTTGCGGATTGAGGTTTGCCACTTGGGTGAAAAGTTGTAAAAAACCACTGGTTGCAATCACCACGCTAAACACAATCGTGGCGTTCAGAAGCGGTAAAGTCATAAAACGAAAGCGTTGCCACGGACTTGCACCATCTAACTCGGCGGCTTCGTAATACATTCTTGGTACACCCTCGAGACCGGCAATAAAAATCACAACTTGAAAACCCAGTTGTTGCCAGACCACCAACGCCACGGCTGCGGGCAGGGCTTGGTCTGGCGATTGTAAAAACGGTTGGGCTGGAATGCCGACACTGGTTAAAATCGCGTTAATCGGACCAAAATTCTTATTTAGTAACCATTGCCAAACCCAAGCACTTGCCACAATTGGTGTAATGTAGGGCGCAAAGTACACCGCCCGCAAAAAACCTTTGGCTTTATTGATGTTGGAAAGCAGCATCGCAATGCCAAGTCCAAGCACAAGCTGAGCAGGAACACCAAGCAACGTGTAAAGAAGCGTATTCCACAAAGAACGCAAAAAAACCTGATCGGAAAGTAATTCCTTAAAGTTCTCGAGACCAATATAAGGCGCGGGTTTTAAGGGCGAATTAAAATCCAGTAACGATAAGCGCAAACTATCAAAAGCTGGATAAAGCCGTACCAGCAAGAAAAATGCCAGTGGCACAAGCAAAAAAGTATATGCCCAAACTGCTTGGCGCTGCGCCAGACTAAAATGTTTTTTTGGTTGCTTGGTCATTACCATTAGCCTACTGCGAATGAATGGGCTTGTGTAGGTTATGGAATACAAAAAAGCAGCACACCCCAACGCCTCAGTTTAAGGACAAAATCTTTTCAGCACGCATAGAATCATGGTCAAGAAGTCATCGCCCTACAATTCTTAGACCTTAAATGTCTCTTCGATATTGACCACAAAAGCAATTGCTCCGCCGACTGGCACTTCAACAGGTTCGGAAAGCATCGGTTCGGGTTGCTCTGCCACAGGTGCGGTCGGCATCACAAGACGTTTTCTCGAGCGACAAGTTTCTTTAAGAATAGTTTTGACAGTTTCCATCCGTTCTTCTTCAACACCGATTAAAAGCGTGGTGTTGCCTTCGCGTAAAAAACCGCCTGTGCTGGCTAATTTTGTGACCTCGAGCCGTTCCTTGCCCAGTGCTTTGATTAAAGCATTGGCATCGGTATCTTGAACAATCACGACAATTAGTTTCATGGCGCAAAGTGTAGCAGACTTCATGCGGATTGTGTAGCGAAGAATACCCGAATTTACAAATAGGAATCAGGTAGCACAATGCCCTAAAAAGCGTCAGAATAGCGGGTATGAACGAAACGGTTTGGTTGGCAAAGGCATTCAGTGGCGACTCGAGCTTAGATGGCTTGTTTGTGGTCGGGGTTCGCAGCACGCGGATTTATTGTCGTCCGAGTTGTAAACCACCGCGTATTCCCAAACTCGAGCAACGCCGTTTTTACTCCACACCACTCGAGGCGGAAACGGCAGGTTTTCGGGCGTGTAAGTTGTGTCGCCCAAATGCCCTCGCACCCATCGAACGCGAGGCGCAAATTGTGACAGCACTGCTCGAGAATGCACTTTCTTTTGTGTCGGTGAGTGAAATGGCGAGCGCGGCGCATGTCAGTCCAGCCAAATTGTACCGATTATTTAAGGTGCATCGTGGGGTTACACCCGCCCAAATCATGAACCGCAAACGAATCGAAGCCGCCTGTCAGTGTCTCGAGAAATCTGAGCAGCCGATAGGTGAAATTGCTTTAGAAGTGGGTTTTAATAGTTTATCGGCTTTTAACGCTAATTTTAAGCGCTTGATGTTTGTACCGCCGCTCGAGTACCGCCGTAGGAGTGCATTATGAACTTACAAACTGATTTTCTCGAGTCTCCAATTGGTCAAATTCAACTGGTGGCGTACCAAGAAGCCGTGGTGTTGCTTGATTTTGCCGATAACACCGAGCGGATTAAAAAATTACTCGAGAAACGTTTTGGCACGTATACCCTTGAGAATCAAAAACTGCCGTGGACAACAACAGTACAACAATATTTTGTGGGTCAACTCGAGGGGCTGCATGATATTCCTACCGATACTGGCGGCACAGAGTTTCAGCAATCGGTTTGGCAGACGCTTCTAAAAATTCCGATGGGTCGCACTTGGAGTTACTTAGATGTCGCAAAATTCATTGGCAAACCCTCCGCAACCCGAGCCGTCGGCATGACCAATGGCTTAAATCCAATCAGTCTGATTTTGCCGTGCCACCGTGTGATTGGCGCAAATGGTAAACTGACGGGTTACGCTGGCGGCATGGAGCGCAAACGCTGGTTGCTCGAGCATGAGGCTAAAGGTTTATTCGCGTGACTCGCGGCGACTGGCTGCGTTTAATTGCCTTATCTGCGATTTGGGGTGCAAGTTTTATTTTTTACCGCGTTATTGCCCCCGTACTTGGGGCGGTCTGGACAGCCGAATCTCGAGTGCTGATTGCTGGGCTTGCCTTACTATTGTTTGCATTTCTGTCTCGAGCCAACCTAGAATGGCATCGCTGGCGTTGGTACGGGATTATTGGGGTGTTAAACAGTGGAATTCCATTTGCTTTAATTGCCTTTGCCCAACTCAAACTGACCGCTTCAATGGCAGCCATTCTCAACGCCACCACCCCAATGTGGAGTGTGATTGTGGGCATTGTTGCCTTCGGCGGAAAATTCACCGTGTATAAAGGATTTGGTTTAGGGCTGGGGATTATTGGTGTGGCGGTATTGGTCGGTTGGTCGCCGCTCGAGCCGAGTCTTCAAACCACCCTGAGTATTTTAGCGATGCTAACCGCCACTTTTTGTTATGGACTCTCGAGTAACCTGACCAATACATTCTTAAAAGGCGCACCTCCGCTCGGGGCGGCTGTGGGGTCACAAATTGGCTCGAGTGTGGCATTGGCATTTTTACTGCCGTTTGATTTACCGCGTAGTCAACCGAATTTAACTGTACTGCTTTGTATTCTTGGTTTAGCCCTGATGTGTACTGCGGTGGCGTACCTGTTGTACTTTCGTCTCATTCTCGAGATTGGGGCAGTTAAAGCCAGTACCGTGACGCTGATTGTTCCAATGTTCAGTATGCTTTGGGGAACACTTTTTTTAGGCGAAAGCATCACTTGGGTAAAAATTCTGGCTTGTGCAATTATTTTTAGTGGGGTTGGACTGATCAACGGACAAAAATTCCAATTTATCCCCACATTCAAATAGTTGACTGGGTGTAATCTAGGCACTGTGAATGCGGTATCTGCGCCATTCGAGCGAATAAAAATCTACCTCGAACTCGTTAAATTTGAACACACGGTCTTTGCTTTGCCGTTTGCCTACTCAGGATTATTCTTAGCCAGTAGAGTTGAGCTTGGTACTTGGTTTCCCGGCTTTGTGACGCTATTTTGGGTAACGCTGGCGATGATTGGCGCTCGCACCAGTGCCATGGCGCTGAACCGCGTGATTGATGCCGCCATAGATGCCCGTAATCCTCGCACCGCCATGCGTCATGTACCACGCGGCGCAGTCAAACCACTCGAGGGCTATGCACTGGCAGCCATTAGTTTATTGGTGCTTGCCTTAGCTGCCGCCCAACTTAATCCGCTTTGTTTAACCCTAATGCCAATAGCCGTGGTTTTTCTGGTGCTGTACCCCTACACCAAGCGTTACACATGGTTGTGTCACCTGTGGCTTGGCATCACCGATGGAGCAGCCGCCGCAGGTGGCTACATTGCCATCACCGGGCGTTTTGATGCCACCGCATGGTTGCTTTGGCTGGTGGTGATTTTTTGGATGGTCGGCTTAGATGTGATTTACGCCACCCAAGATTATGATTTTGACCGCGCCAACGGCATTAACAGCATCCCACAACGCTTTGGTATTGCCTCTGGTCTCGAGATTGCCAAAATAAGCCACGCGATGATGTGGGCGTTACTGTTAGCAGTTGGGATTGTGGCGGGTAGCCACTGGATTTATTTTATTGGTGTGATCATTATGGGCGCGATTCTTGTCTATGAACACGCAATTGTCAATCCCAAGGATTTGACCAAAGTCAATGAAGCCTTTTTTAATGCCAACACTTGGTTGGCATTAACCATGATTGTCAGTGTGATGCTCGAGGTTATTTTACGGTAATCACACTGACTTCAAACACCAGCCGATGCCAGCCACCACGCACTTTATAGGCTTGGCGTGTGTCTGGTCCACAACTGCCTGTACCAAGTCCACGCATGGCAGTATCCAAATGCAGAATCACTTCGGCGCGAGGGCTAAGCTCGGAAGTGTGCAAGGCGCTGTGTAAATCCTCGCTGGTGTAATGCAGGGCATTAAATCCAAAGGGTGTTTGGCTCGAGATGCGAATTCCAGCCCCACTTTCGTTGGTCAGTTCCAACCAACGGGTGTCTTCGTGGTGTCCAGTTTCTTGCGGCATGATATACGGGTAATACTGTTCGGTCACAGTGCTGTTGTAAATACCAAGCATCGCCCCAGACTTGCGGTCTGGATACGTTTCGGTAGCACCAAGCCCGAAATAGCGCAGATTCTCGAGGCTTTCGTGTAAGTGCAGTTCAATCCCAACCCGTGGTAAGTCATTGCAAATTGGGTTAATCCAAATATCGTACTCAAATCTCGAGCCGATAATACGGCTTTTAACAATTGCTAAATCGGGGATGCTGTAACTCGAGTACCATTTGCTGTGTTCAAGCATGGTTGTGCCATTAGACAAACTGTGTTCAAAGCGCTCAATGCTGCGACTCGAGAGCGGCGTATCCAGACCCCATTCTTGCCATTTGTTTAATACCATTTCGGCGCGAAGCGGCACAGTGTAAATACCATCGTTGTCTATTGGAGCGCGAAATAAGCAGAGTTGTGGGGCTTTTTTCAGGGCATTGGTGTCGCCAACTTGCCAAGACATTGGCTTTGGGACAAGGCGCACACTTGGGGCGAGTCCACCACTTAAAGACAGTTGTTGCCATGCGACCAAATGTCCAGCTTCTGCCCATGCCGTATTTTCTTGAGTCCTAAAGTACAGGTTGAGGTGATGCTCAACCCCCGATTGTTCGGGCAGTTCTAGCATAAGACTTTGTTTGTGCTGTGGCAGAATCTCAAAACTTGGTAATTCGCCTTTTGCCACCACTGCGCCATCGGCTAAAAGTTCCCAAGTACCGTGTAACCAATCTAGGTTCGAGAACCAGTTTTTATTTTTTAGCTCGAGTGTTACGGTGTTTCCTTGCTGCTCGAGTAAACGCGCCGCTACGGGTTGCTGTAAGTACATCACTTCGCGCAGAGCGGGGTGTGGATTGCGGTCTGGTTGTACCAACCCGTCAGCACAGAAATTGCCGTCGTGTGGGGTCTCAGCGTAATCTCCGCCATAGTTCCAGTGTTGTTTTTCTTCGTTCCAAATGCCGTGGTCTGTCCATTCCCAGATAAATCCACCTTGAATTTTTGGATGGCGCTCAAACAGTTCCCAGTATTCGTGCAAGCTGCCGTTACTGTTGCCCATTGCATGGCTGTACTCGCACAAAATAAAGGGGCGCTGGGCATCAGGCAAATCTGCCCAGTGTTCCATCCGCTCTACACTTGGGTACATCAGGCTCATGATGTCTGAGGCTCGAGAACCGGCACTGCCACCCTGTTGTTCTTCGATAAAACAAGCACTTTCGTAATGGACAGGGCGCGAATCGGCATGCCGCACCCATGCCGCCGCCGCATCGTGGTTTGTGCCGTAGCCGCTTTCGTTACCCAGTGACCACATGATAATACTGGGGTGATTGCGGTCGCGTTGCACCATCCGAGCCACCCGCTCGAGCCATGCCGCAGCGTAACGGTTATCATTACAGAGTTCCAAATAGTGCATGTGTGATTCGATGTTGGCTTCGTCTATCACATATAAGCCGAGTTCATTGCAAATCTCGAGAAAACTTGGGTGCGGCGGATAATGCGAAGTCCTGACCGCATTAAAATTGTGTTGTTTCATCAGTACAGCGTCTTCAAGCATTCGCTCATAGCCAATCGCCCGTCCAAGTTTTGGGTCGGATTCATGACGATTGACCCCACGCAGCATCACTCGAGCGCCATTCACCAGTAAATTTGCGCCAATAATTTCAGTGCGGGTAAAACCAATTTTAATGGCTGTGGTCTGCGTCACCGCGCCGCTCGGGTCAAGTAATTCAAGCACCAAGGTGTACAAATTGGGGGTTTCAGCATTCCAAGGTTTGATTTTCTCGAGCTTAGCGCTTAACTTTGCCCGATTGCGCTTGTTGGTAAAATCACTCGAGACATAGAAACTTAAACTTTGCTTAACTGGGATTTCACCGTTTAGCTCGAGAATCGCATCTTGCTGGTCGAACAATTGGGCTTTTACCGAATACCCTTCTGGGGCGGTGGCAGCATCAAAACCAAGTGGCACTTCAATGCCTAGTAAACCTGTGCCATCTGGCTCGAGTCGGGCTTGTGCCACCACATCTGCGATATAGACGGTTGGGGTGCAGTGCAGTACCACACTGCGGGTTAGCCCCGAGTACCACCATTGGTCTTGGTCTTCGATGACGCTAACATCGCCCCACTTCACCACAATGGCGACCAGAGTATTTTCAGTATCAAAACGCAGGTGTCTAGTGATGTCGAACTCGGCAGGCAGTCTCGAGTCTTTGCTCATACCGACTGGCTGACCATTTAAGTAGACAAATAAAATGCTTTCGGCTGCGCCAAATTGCAGCACCACACGGCGATTCTTCCAATCGTTAGATACTTGAAAAGCCCGACGGTAGACAGCCGTCGGATTTTCGGAAGGTACAAAAGGGGCTTCGTGCGGGAAAGGCATTTGCACATTGGTGTACCAAGGTGTGTCAAAACCAAAAAATTGAATGTTACTTGGAACGGGAATACTTGAGAAATCGGTTGGGGCTTCGTTTTGTAAAACCTTAAAAGGCACAGCTTCGGGGTTCGGGTACACATGAATATCCCAAGTGCCATCTAGGTTCTGTACCCACGGACAAGCCTCGTCCGGCACAGTAAAGCGCTTTATCTCGAGCGCCCGAGTCACATTCTCCAGACTCCAAAACGTTGTGTGCATCGGTAAACGAGCAATCTGCAAAAGTTCTGGGTTCATCCACGAAGGTTTCTGGGCAAGTTCTAAAAGTGGCAACATGATGTTTATCATGCCTCTAGGTCTTGGTTTAATGCAAGTCGTTTTTGGGTGAGAAGAAGGATGAAGAATGTTTTTTCATCTCCAAAGTAGGTGTACCGATACTCGAGAAATACGTCCGAAACAACATTGACTAGACGCTAGTCGCCAGTCGCTTTCTTCTCGAGACGATGCTTGACAAAGACTCCTGCTTGCGGTAATTTAACATCACAGTGCAAAAAACAAACAGAAATTTGTTCAAAAGCGTTTAGCTTTTGCAAAAAGGTACAAGCACTGTTACGGAGGACATTATGAAACGTCGTGCTTTTATCCTTGGTTTAGCCGCTTTAAGTACAGCCGCAATAGGTGTTGCTAGCCTGACCGACGCGCAGGCTCGGCGCTACAAAATTGCCATGCTGGTCAAAAGTCTGGGCAACGGTTTTTTTGAAGCTGCCCGCACAGGTGGCGAAGAAGCTGCCAAACAACTTGGCAATGTGGATTTGATTTACACCGGTCCAACCGCCGCCACCGCCGAAGGGCAAATAGAGCAAATGAATTCTTTGATTGCCCAACGGGTCAATGCCATTGCTGTTTCGGCAAACGATCCAAACGCCTTAGTTGCCATTTCTAAGCGGGCTGCGTCTCGAGGCATCAAAGTGATTTCTTGGGATAGCGGAATTGCCAAAGAAGGACGTTTAATGCATCTCAATCCGTCCAACACAGCTTTAATTGGACGCAAGCAAATCGAAATGATTTCGGCAACCTTGGGCGGCAAAGGCAAAATTGCGGTGCTTTCGGCAACTGCCCAAGCCACCAATCAAAATGCTTGGATTGCTGCCATGAAAGAAACCCTCAAAGACCCGAAATACGCTGGACTTAACTTGGTGGATGTCGTCTACGGCGATGACCAATCCGATAAATCCTACCGCGAAGCCCAAGGCTTACTCTCTAAGCACCCAGACTTAAAAGGCATCATTGCTCCAACCACCGTTGGCATTGCGGCGGCTGCCAAATACGTGATTGACCAAAAACTGGTTGGTAAAGTCTTTGTGTCTGGCTTAGGACTTCCATCAGAAATGGCAGGGTACGTCAAAGCTGGCGCAGTGGACACCTTTGCCCTCTGGAATCCAATTGACCTTGGTTACAGCGCTGTCTACGCCGCCTATCAATTCGCAACTTCTAAGGCTCGAGGCAGGGCTGGCGAAAAAATCAGCATTGGGCGTATGGGTTCAATCACCTTGGATGCCAACCTCGAAGCACCAATGGGCGAACCATTCACCTTTAACAAAGACAACGTAGACAAATTTGCTAAGGCATTCTAAAGCACGGACTCGGTAGGGGCGAGGCATGCCTCGCCCCTACGATTTTCCCTCGAGATACCCATGACTTTTTTAAGAATCGAAAAACTAAGAAAACATTTTGCTGCCACAAAAGCTGTGACCGATGTCAGTTTCGGTCTCGAGTCTGGTCAGGTGCTGGCGCTGGTTGGTGAAAACGGCGCGGGCAAATCCACGATTGTAAAAATGCTGACGGGCTTACACAAACCCGATTCAGGGGCTATTTTTTTGGACAACCAGCCGTTGGTCTTTTCATCACCCCAAGAGGCTTGGAAGGCGGGAATTACTGCGATTCATCAAGAAACCGTGATGTTTGATGAATTATCGGTGGCAGAAAACATTTGGATTGGCAATCATCCGACTTCACGCTTTGGTTTGGTGCAATGGAAAACTTTACTTGACCAAACCAACTTAATCCTAAAGCGAATTGATGCACCTTTTGCCGCCGATGCGCCCTTAAAAAACTTGAGTGTGGCACAAAAACATTTAGTACAGATTGCTCGGGCTTTAACCCAAGATGCTCGAGTGGTGATTATGGATGAACCGACAGCCGCTCTATCCAAAGCCGAAATTGAGGATTTTTTTCGGGTTGTACAGCAATTAAAGTCTGAAAACAAAGCGATTATTTTAGTCACCCATAAATTCGATGAAATTTTTGCTTATGCCGATACTTATGCGGTGCTGCGTGATGGCGAATTGGTTGGGGCTGGAAAAATTCAGGAGACCTCGAGTGATGCCTTGGTGCGCTTGATGGCTGGGCGTGAAGTCGGGGCTTTATTCCCGAAAACCCAAGCTGTGCAAAAAAACACCATGCTCGAGGTCAAGAATTTTTCGCATCCAACAGAATTTAACAACATCAGTTTTAGCGTCAAAAGCGGTGAGATTCTTGGTTTTTACGGCTTGATTGGGGCTGGACGAAGTGAAATCATGCAGGCGATTTTTGGCTTAAATCCCGATGCGACAGGCGCTTTGCAGATTGATGGGCTGGATGTAAAAATTCGTTCTCCTGTCGATGCAATTCGGCATGGTCTGGTCTATGTGTCAGAAGACCGTCAGCATTCTGGAGCGATTCTTGAGATGAGCATTTTGCAGAACATCAGTCTAGCCAGTCTCGAGCGGTTTGGGGTATGGTTATCCCGAAAAAAAGAAACCGATTTGGCATTGCCTTTAGCCGAAAAATTGTCTTTACGCGCCAAGCATTTTGATCAATTTGTTGCTGAATTAAGCGGTGGTAATCAACAAAAAGTGGTCTTGAGTAAATGGCTGGCGACCAATCCCAAGGTCTTAATTCTCGATGAACCGACCAAGGGGATTGATGTTGGTGCAAAGTCTTTGGTGCATACCCTGATGAATCAAATGGTGCAGGACGGTTTAGCCGTGATTTTGGTCAGTTCCGAATTACCCGAGGTGATGCACATGAGTGACCGAATCGTTGTGATGCGCCAAGGGCGTATGGTGGCAGAATTTAATGCTAGAAAAGTCAGTGCCGAAGAAATCGTGGCACAAGCGGCTGGGGTTTTGGCATGAATCTGGTTCTTAAAAATTACCGCCGTGAAGCTGTTTTATTTGTTTTTTTAGTGGCTGCGCTTGTGGTGGTCGGAATGATTTCCCCAAGTTTTATCAGCTTAAAAACCCTAGATGCCATTTGGCACGATAGCGTGCTGCTTTTAATTCTGGCATTGGTGCAAATGCCAATTATTATTTCACGCGGCATTGATTTAAGTGTCGCCGCCAATCTTGCTTTAACCGGAATGTTGGTTGCACTGCTTTCTAAAAGTAACCCAAGTTTGCCTGTACTGGTCTTGCTACTGGCTGGAATCGGCATTGGGGCAATTCTAGGGGCGATTAACGCCTTACTCATCACGGTTCTCGAGCTACCACCAATTGTGGCGACCCTCGGCACAATGAGCGTTTACCGAGGCATGACCTATGTGGTGAGCGGCGGACAATGGGTCAATTCTCAGGATTTCCCTGCTGCCCTGCTCGAGTTTCCCAATGCGCGTTTACTGGGTTTAACCCATCTTGAGTGGCTGAGTCTACTGGCGTTGTTTTTAGCGTGGCTGATGTGGCATCAGTCTCGTTTTGGACGAGAAATTCGGGCGCTAGGCAATAATCCAAGTGCAGCCCGTTATGTCGGGGTTCTCGAGCAGCCGCGTTTAGCGCTGCTTTATACGATTGCTGGTGCAGTGGCGGGTTTTGTTTCGGTCTTGTGGGTCGCCCGTTATGCCATTGCCAGCACCGAACTTGCGATTGGTTTTGAATTGCAAGTTGTGGCGGCTTGTGTGCTGGGTGGGGTGAGCATTGCGGGTGGGGTTGGAACGGTCTACGGTACAGCACTGGGTTCGCTTTTTCTGGTGCTGCTGTATAACGCCCTGCCGGTCATTAAAATTTCTCCTTTTTGGCAAACTGCCATTGTTGGCGTGGCGATTCTGGTGGCTGTAATTGTTAATCAGAGTGCTGGTAAAAGAGTCGGTAAAAAGATTCTGCGTGAGGTCAGCCCATGAGTGAATCAAAAGTAGCGCCTCGCGCTCCGTTCAAACTCAGCAGTTTATTATTGCGTTGGGAACTGATTCTTGTGCCGCTTTTAGCCTTGGTTATGTTTGTTAATGGTACGCGCTCCGAGTTCTTCTGGGACCCTTTTAATTTAGGGGATGCAACCTTTAACTTTAGTGAAAAAGGCATCATGGCAATTGCCATGGCGCTCTTAATCCTGACAAGGGAAATAGATTTATCGGTCTCGAGTATTATTGCACTGGCTTCCTTGGTCATGGGTTTAGCAGCCCAGAACGGGGCAGAAACACCCGTATTGGTTTTACTGGCGCTTTTAACTGGAACACTGGCGGGTTTTTTTAATGGCTTTTTGGTGATTCGTTTTGCTGTGCCTAGTATTGCTATTACGCTTGGCACAATGAGTTTATACCGTGGGATTTCCCAAGCCATTCTTGGCGACCAAGCCCTGACCAAATACCCAGAATCGTTGGCAAATCTTGGGCAAGGCTACTTACTCGAGCCGATTCCGTACAGTTTTGTAACCTTTTTAGGGCTGGCGCTGCTGGTTGGTTTGGTCTTGCACCGCACCCGTTGGGGAAGGCAATTGTATGCGATTGGCACAAACCCCGAAGCCGCCAAATTCAGTGGAATTCTGGTGGATCGCTATCGCCTGATTTTATTTACTTTATCAGGTACTTTTGCTGGTTTAGCGGCTGCGTTTTTAACCTCTCGTATCTCGAGTACCCGTCCGAATATCGCGCTGGGTTGGGAGCTTGATGTGATTACCATGGTGGTACTGGGCGGAATTGGCATTGCGGGTGGAACGGGTTCAATGCTTGGTGTGGTGCTGGCGGTGCTGCTGCTCGGCATGATTTCTTTTGGTTTAGCCCTGATGAATGTTCCGGGTATTGTGGCTGGTATTTTTATTGGTGGGCTGCTGATTGGTGCGATTGCTTTACCGCCGCTTTTTAAGAAAATTCTGCGAATTGCAAAACGATAACTTATACCGTCTTTATTTAGATACTATGCAATCTGCAAAAAACGCAGATTGCTCCGTACCTGTCAGAGACGGTATTTTTTGACACTCGCATAGCTCGGGAAGTTCTACGAACTTCCTCAATTTGGTATTACTTTGCGACGATCAATTTCAAACCACTACCCAGCAACCATTTGCGGGTTTGCGGGTCTGGTTCTTTGTCGGTAATCAAATGATCGAGTTGCTCGAGGGCAATGATTGTAGTGAAGGCTGTCACCCCAAATTTAGAATGATCCACAAGGGCAATGGCGGATTTAGAACTTTCGATCAAACGGGTTTTGACTTCGGCTTCGATTAAACTGGCATCGGTCAGACCAGCTTTAAGCGATAAACCCTTGACTGAGAAAAAAACTTTGTCTGGATGGAGTTTGCCAAGCACCAGTTCGGTAATCGGACCAGAAAAACCTCGAGCCACAGGATTAAACGTGCCACCAAGTACCGTAAACGGGGTTTTGCTGGCAGCCAAAACAATCGCGGCTTCTAAACCACTGACCAGCACATGCACCCGACTTCGGTTGACCAATGCCCTCGCCACTTCAAGGCTGGTGGTACTGGCATCAAGCGCAATCGTATCGCCATCCTGCACCAGTTTAGCGGCTTCTTTAGCAATGATTTGCTTGGCTAAAAGTTCACGATTGGCTCGCATTTCGTAAGCAATATCAGCTTGGGCTTGCTCGAGAATTCGCGCTCCGCCACGCACCACTTCAATCAATCCTTCGCGTTCAAGTTCGCTTAAGTCACGACGAATTGTCACTTCATGGACTGCCAAATCATGGGCAAGGTCTTTGAGCGGAATGGTTCGCGCCACAAGGATGCGTTCAAGA
>JANNEE010000021.1:0-2793 GCA_031388325.1 Deinococcales bacterium | reverse complement strand
GCTTTTAGCACCCTATCCAGCATTGGGTGGGGTTCGGGGCAACGCTTTGCCGCCCAAGCCCTGACCCAAGCCCATGCCGAACTTGGCGAACTCGAGAAAGCCTTAGAATTCAATGCTCCAACTGTTTTTCATGAAAATGCAGCCACCCGTCCCGCCGCTCATGCCCGCAGTTGGTTGACTCGAGCGCAGATTTATTGGCTGCAAAACGACCCACAAAACGCCTTAGCCGCCACCGAACAAGCCAAGCAGGTTGTATGCCAAGTCATGCCCTTTGATGCCTTTCAAATCAAAGCCAGTATTGCCAGTTTTGAAAGTGCTATTTTTATGCAGAGCGGCAAGCAATATAAAGCCCTAGAAGCCGCCTTAGAAGCCGAGCAGCAACGCAATCATCATGTACTGCACGGCTGGACACGTTGGACACCGCACTGGCTCGAGATTCGGGCATTATGCTTAGGGGGGCAGCTTGAACTTGGCAAAAAACGCCTTACCGAACTGTGTCTACTCGAGACCGACAACCCACGCTGGCAAATCGAGGTTCTAGCTGCCAAAACCGAAATAGAACGCGCCAAAAACAATCGTAAAGCGGCTCTGAAAAACCTGACCCAAGCCACTCAAATCACTCGGCAACTCGAGTTACCCTTGCGCCTAAGCCAATTGGAGCAGCAAAGAGAGGAATTATGAACCTACAACCATTTAGAATCGAAAAGTATTACGCCAAACACGAATTTACAGCCAAATTCATGCTCTCGAGTTCCGATGCCGAGTCGCGCAGCGTCGCCGATTTACTGGCATTTGAACCAGAAGCCAAAGAGCAGTTTGATGCCTTGCATTTGGGGTACACCGAATCAAGTGGTGCGCCAAAATTGCGCCAAACAATGGCAAGTATTTACAATTCTGTCAGCAGTGATGATGTATTGGTGATGTCCAGTGCCGAAGAAGGAATTTTTGTTTTTTATAACGCGCTGCTTGGAATTGGCGACCATGCGATTATCGAAACACCGTGTTATGAATCTGGACTCGAACTGGCTCGAGCCACGGGTGCAGAAATTAGTCAATGGCAGCGCCACTTTGAAGATAATTGGGCGCATGATTTAACTGCCCTGAAAAAGCTGATTCGTCCTAATACCAAAGTTATTTATCTCAATTCTCCATCGAACCCGACTGGAATTAACATGAAACTCGAGGATATGAAAGCAGTCATAGATTTGGCTCGAGAAAATAAAATTATTGTGCTGTGCGACGAGGTATACCGTGAACTCGAGCATGACCCAAAGACAATTTTACCTGCGGTTTGTGATTTATACGACAATGCTGTGTCGCTAGGTTCAATGAGTAAATCGTATGGACTACCGGGCTTACGGCTTGGTTGGTTGGTCACAAAAAACCCTGCACTACTCGAGAAATTCCTGCATTTTAAGTGGTACACCACCATTTGTTCCAGTGCGCCATCGGAATTTCTAAGCGATTTGGCACTGCGTCACCGACACATTTTACTTGAACGCAACCGTAAAATTGTGCATCAGAATTTACCGCTACTCGAGGCGTTTTTAGAGCAACAAACCCAGCTTTTTACTTGGGTCAAACCCAATGCCAGTCCAATTGGTTTTCCCAAGGTACATGGCATCAAAAACGTGGATGATTTTTGTCAAGAAATTGTTGAAAATACAGGGGTTTTGCTTTTGCCCGGCAGTGTTTATGACCAACCAGACCATATCCGCATTGGCTATGGACGCGCCAATATGCCACAAGCCCTTGGCATTCTCGAGGATTATTTAAGAACTCGAAAATGAATTGCGTACATTAGTAAACTGCCAGCCACACCCAAATTTAGCGAATCGGTATTTGGCTGCATCGGAATTTGCACCAAGTCATGACATAACCTTCGTTGCACTTGACTTAAGCCCAAACGTTCTTCGCCAAGCATTAAAAAAGTGGGTTGGGGATAGGCAAACTCCTGAAAATTAACCAACCCATCTGGTGTAGCACCAATTGCCTTAAACCCATTCTGCTCGAGAAATTTCTTAAATTGTACTGGGCTGGTACGGACAAATTGCTGATGGTAAATCCCGCCCATTGAAGCCCGAATAGCGGCAGGTGCAAAAGGCTCGATACTCTGCTCGAGCAGAATAAAACCAGTATTACCCGAAGCATTGGCAGTGCGAATCAGTGTTCCAAAATTGCCAGCATTTTTTATCTGGTGCAGCACAATCCAACTCGAGTCTGAGGCGTTGACAGCACTTAGATTTTTAATTTGTTGCTGATAAATAGCAGCAACCCCAGAAGCGTGTTCGGTTTGACTAAAACGCCTAAATTCTTCGGGCGTGACCCGCAAAATTGGCGTGTCGGTTTGCCGCAAGTATTGGCGCACCGCACTGGATTTACACAAGATGCCCGAGTACAGAATGACTCGAGCCACAAAATTTTCTTGCGAAGCCCGAAGAAAATTACGGATACCTTCGACAAAAAATAAGCGTTTTTGGTCTCGTGTAAGGCGGCTTTGTTGTAAATTCATGACCAAAGAAAAAATGGCTTTTTTGGTCATGCTCCTTTTGGTAATGCAGTTAGATTTGACATGATATAAGCCTAAGTTTTGCAGTCTAAGATTACAAGATACGGCAAATGGCGTATGGCTCGAGACCAAATTTACTTCTGTTCGAGGACACCTTTTTCTGGGGCAGCACCTTCTAAGCTGACCAAAAAATCAGAATAGGCTGGGAAAGTATCTAGCACCCAAGTCTGAAATGCCCTGTCCAAGTTAAAACCAGTGCCAATAGCAAAAACCACCAACACCAC
>JANNEE010000175.1:0-12605 GCA_031388325.1 Deinococcales bacterium | reverse complement strand
CATAGTGTTAAATAGTCATGTATGTTTGTGCTATTGTTTTATTGTGCCAACCAAGAATTCCAATCTACGAACCGTCAGCAAAGGTGGACAAATCTCACTCGGTAAAAAATACGCAGGGCAACAAGTGCTTGTTGAAAAAATTGCCGAAGGGAGTTGGACTGTTCAAACGGTTGTTACACTACCAAAAACAGACATTCAAAAACACTTGGAGATTTATTTGAAAAACCAAGAATCAGAACAAAAATAAACTAAACCGCTCGAATCGGCAATGGCACAAGCGCCCCTGAACTTGGGTCGAGTCCAATCCAAACTTCAACCCCATAGAGTTCACGAATTAAATCCTGATTCAGCACTTCAAGCGGTGTGCCATCGGCAACAATTGTGCCATTCCCAAGCGCAATCACCCGATTAGCCCGCGCCGCATACGGAATATCATGGGCAATAAAGACCACACATGCCCCAGCCGAAGCACGAACTTGCAGCGTCTCGAGCAGCCGCATTTGATAACGTGGGTCAAGCCCAGCCAAAGGTTCATCCAGCAGTAAAATCGGTGTGACTCGGGAAAGCGTTAAAGCCAGCCAAGCCCGTTTGGCTTCGCCAGTCGAAAGTTGGGTGATTGGTTTTTCGAGTAAATCCTCGAGTTCCATGGCTGTTACTGCCTCCAAGAAACCAGTTTCAGAAGGCTCAGCCAGTAAAATCAGTTCTTGCACCGACAATGGAAATGGCACACTCGAGTAAGCGGGAAGAAACGCTAATTTAGAAGCAATAAAACCCTTGGTCAGCCCACGAATATCTGCGTCCTCGAGCAGTACCGAACCATCCAAATGCCCGAGTTCCCGTAAGCCCGCCAGCGCCGCCAGTAAGGTGCTTTTGCCAGCGCCGTTTGCACCAATAATGGCGGTCACTTCGCCAGTTCTAAACTCGAGATTGACGTTTTTTATAATCACTTGAGAAGCACGGCGAATGCTTAGGTTTTGAGTTGTTAGTGGATGCGACATGTTCTCGAGCATACCTTGAAAAATTGGACATTTTGTCCTAAAATGGATTGGTGAATGTCATCGCTCCAAAAGCCATTCGGGATTTTGTCCAGCGATACCCAGAATCGGGTGAAGTCCTGCGCGACTGGTACAACACCTTACGAAAAAGCGAATTTCAAAATTGGGCAGAACTGAAAGCCACCTTCTCGAGCGCCGATATAATCCCAAACCAACAAAATGGCTTACTGGTGGTTTTTGACATTGGTGGAAATAAATATCGCGTAATTGTCAAAATGGATTTGCAAAGTAACTTCGCTATGATTCGCCATATCTTCACCCACGATGAATACACAATTTGGAATAAAAAAGGAAAACCATCATGAACATTGCGACTCAAAAAGCCATTGAATCTTGGACAGGTCTGTACAGTGCCAACATTCGCAAACCCGAAAGCGAAGAACAATACCTCGAGTTACTCGAATTTATGAATCACTTGACCGACCACTACAACACCGACCTCGAGCCACACAAAGGACTTTGGAATTTAGTGGCGCAATTTATGTTTGAATGGGAGCAAGCCAATGAACCCAAAATTCCTGAATCTGAACCACATCAAATTCTGCTTTTTTTGATGCAGCAACATCAACTTAAAGCAAAAGATTTCAAAGATAAAATAGACCAAAGTTTATTGTCAAAAATCTTATCGGGTAAACGAAAAATTAGTAAGCAAGTGGCACGAATATTAGCAGAACGCTTTCAAACAACCCCAGCTTTGTTTCTATGAAGCCAGCATCAAAACAATTACGAAGCCCGTCTCGAGGCGATTACGAAGCCCGTCTCGAGGCGATTACGAAGCCTGTCTCGAGAGAACCATCAACCAAATCCCGCCCAGCACTGTGGTAAATGCCCCAGCTGGAATTTCATTAGGGGCTAGTAAAGTACGCCCAAGCACATCGGCTAGGCTAACCGCAATCCCGCCAATTAAGGCACTAGCTGGAAGTAATTTTTTGTAATCTGTACCAAATAATGCTCGAGCTAAACTGACCGATAATAAGCCGACAAAGCCCATTAAGCCACTTGTTCCGACCGCCACACCCGTTAAAAGCGCTGCCAGCATCAGCACCAGATTTCTCGAGACTTTGGCATTTAAGCCTAGGTTCTCGGAGACATCATCGCCAAGTTGCAATAAATTTGCAGTACGCCCAAGCAGCATTGCCAGACCGATGCCAAAAGCCGCAAATGGCAGCATCAGCCAGAGTTGACTTAAACCAAGCGCATAGAACCCACCGACCACCCAGCCCAGTACATTGGCACTCGAGGGGCTTTGTGATAAGGCAAGTAACAACGCCAGTCCAGCAAGGCTCATGGCAGCCAGTGCCACACCAATTAAGGCTCGGCGTTCCGAGGAACGGTCATGGGATAGTTGGGTCAGTATCCAAACCGCAAACCCTGCGCCCATACTGGCTAAAACTGGTGTTCCAAATCCTGCCATGCCAATTTGTTGCAGTAAAACCGCACCTAGAGCCGCAAAACCAGCCAAGCCCAACAAGTACGAATCGGCTAAACTGGTTCTAAATCCTGATTGTAAAAGCGGACCTGTCATCCCTAGGCTTGCCCCAACCAAAAGTGCCAGAAAAACCCTTGGGGCGCGAACTTCGGATAAAATCTGGGCGGCTGTCACATCAGCTTGACCCACAACCCAAGCCAGTAAAGTCTGCACCGAAATTGGATACGAACCATTAGCAAGAGAAACACCAAGCACCACCAACAGAACTGTTCCAAGTACCCCAAACCATAGGACACTCGAGCCACGGCTTTGACCGGGGACTCGAGCAGCAAGAACTGATTTTGAAACCGACACATTCATAACTTGTCACGCAAACAAGGAGACCGCAAGGGTCTCCCCTACTATTAAACAAAAAATAATTATGGCTTTGGGTATAAAAGCGAAATTAAAGTATCCAGTGTTTCCACAGCCCTTGGACCCGGCGCAGTCACAAATGGGTCGGAACTGAGGATATGAACACGGTTGTTACGGACAGCATTCAGGTTCTTCCATGCCGCACTTTGTTCGAGTCGTTCAATTGGACTTGGAGCGACTGCGCCAGTCGCGGTGACTGCCCTGAATGCCACAATCACATCAGGGTTGGCGGCAACAATTTGTTCTAAACTTAAGACCACAAAACCGGGTTGGCGTGGGTCAGCACTTGGCGTGCCTTTGGCGACATTGTTTGCCCCAGCCTTCTCGAGCAAATCACCAATGTAGGTTTCGTCGGTGGTGCTAAAGACTTGTCCACCAGCCGCCAGAAGCGCTAAAACTTTTGGCTTAGTCACTTTTGGAACTTTGGCAAGACTGCGTTTGATTTTAGATTTTAGGAAATCCAAACGGGCTTGGGCGTAGGCTTCGCGGCTGGTCAGTTTCCCAAAAAGTGTATAGGTGTCGTAGACATCTTTGAGACTCGAGTCTGGGGTAACGATTAACGGCATCGGTAATGCCCCAAGTTGACGCGCCGCCGCCGCCGTTGTTCCAACTGAACCAATCAGTAAATCGGGGCGTAAGCCAAGAATTTTTTCTAAATCTGGACGGTAAGCACTGCCGACTTCCGGAATCCGCAGGGCGGTATCTGGATGGGTGGCACTGCTGGGGCGACCAATTGGATTAGCACCAATATCTATCAGAATTTCGGTGGCGGTTAAAGACAACGCAACAATCCGTTTGGCGGGTGCATTGACGGTCACACTACGACCAAGACCATCACGAATTTGAATAGGAGCGGCAAGAGCAAGTCCTGCCAGTAATGCAGAACCAAGAAACATCATTTTTTTCATACAAACCTCGAGAAGAATAGGAACCGAAAAGCAATACAGCCCAGCATTCAGGTTTTTAATCGCCTGAATGTCCCATTAAAACGCTAGATTTAAGCAAAAGTGTCACAAAAGTGTTGACTCTCTAAGGATTTGTCTTGAGTCATTGTTCTGTCACTTTTCTGATTTAATTTGTCAGTAACATGAGATTTTGGGTTGTAATTTTTTGCTGTATTGGTTTTTGTTACTCTTCATTGGCATTTGCCCAACTCGGCACAGCCTACAAAGCCCAGCATGGTTGGGGTTTACCGCGTAGCCTTGCCACTTCGAGTATCACCCAAGGTGTGGTGATAGATTCAAAACGCTTGATTGTAGCAGAAGCAATTGGTTTAGAACAACGGGATTTATCTGGGCAAAATCCTAAGTTATTGTTCACTCAATCTGGAATTCGTGATTTACAAGGGGCTGGTACATCGGCTAATTTAGCGCTGGCTTGGTATCGGCGCGATACCCTTAACCCCAATGGTTTGTGGTGGTGGTTCAAAGAACAGGCTACACTTGCCCTCGAGACTCCGTATACCGATTTTGCCTTGCTCGAGATGGCAGATAAACCCGTGCTGATTGGTGTTGCCCAACAGGGCGAATTGACTGGGGTGGTGATCCAGTTTTGGAATGAAAAACCAAAAACCATTTTTCAAACCAAGCTGAACGTTGGGGCGTTGGCGGCGAACACTGTGGCGGGGCGAATCGGGATTGTTTTTGCTGAAGGTTTTCGCAATGGTCAGGACGAAAAGTACGATTTGCGTTTCTTGCAAGTATCCGATTTAGAACAGAATTTGCCTGATGTGCAATCTGCGCTACTTGCACCAGCCGTTTATCTTGGGCGCGGTCAGCGTTTTGGTGTGGCAACCAAAGAAAATCAGTTATTGCCGATTTGGTGGTATGAAACCCCAGAAGAGCAGCGTTTAGGTGCATTTACCAAACAACACAATCCGCGTTTGGCTTTATTTGAAGCCGGAAAAATCATTGAATTCGCCCCGCCTGCACCTTACCTTGGTCAAATTGGCAAGGCGCTGTATTACACCATTAAAGATCAAATTATCAGCTATAACCTTGAAACCAAGCTGACTCGAGTAGAAATTACTGCTCCTGCTAGTTTTTCCAGTGCTGACCTCTCGAGCCAAGGTCTTTTGGCTTGGCAAAGCGTGGAACGCGATGGGTTTAGCAACCAATTATGGTTGGTGGATTCAAGTCAGCCGTTTAGCCCAAATTTGATTGACCAAGTTTCTAAGCTGTTGGGCTGGAATCCTTGGTTTCCTGTACAGAACTTCTTTGGTCAAACCGCTTTATCACTCATACTAGCGGCTTTAGCGGTTTTATTGGTTGCCCCGTTTGTCTGGTTGCTGCGAGGGCGTTTTGACTTTGGACAAGGCACTTGGTTTGGGATGCTTTGCGCTTGGGTGGTACTGCTTGTGGGGCGTGTGGTCAGTGGTGGTTTTAACGCCAGCAATTGGGTTTTTGCACCACTTCTGAGTGTACCTTGGCTGATTGTGCTTATGGGTACTGCCGTTGGCAGTGCTTTGGTCTTTTGGCAACGCCAACGCCTGAATGGAATAGAACTTGGCGCAACCATCGCGGCAAGTCTGGTGGTGCTGGTGGGTACATTTATTAGCGTGTTCTCGAGCATTGGTTTTTTGAAATTCTAAATTTGGTTTGGTTCAATAATTCACGTTAAAATACAAGCCATGTCATTACCATTAGGCTTTCGCGCAGGAGCAACCAAGGCTGGGATTAAACCATCTGGCAAAACAGATTTGGCACTGCTGGTCAGTGATTCAGCCTGTACATGGGCGTATTCGGGGACAACCAACCGTGCGGCTGCGCCGTGTGTGACCCGTAACCGCCATTTACTCGAGTCCGAACTGCCTGTACAAGCGATTGTCGTCAATGCTGGCAACGCCAATTGTGCCACTGGTCAAGTGGGCATCGAAACTAACCAGCGCATGGCAGAAGTCACAGCCTTACAAATTGGTATTCCAACCTCGAGTGTGATTACCGCCAGCACAGGGGTAATTGGTGTGCCGTTACCCGTCGAAAAAATCGAATTGGGTTTACCTAACATTACTTTGGCGCTTGACCTCGAGCCATTTGCGCTTGGCATCATGACCACCGATTTAGTGCCAAAAACTGCTTTCGTAACGCTTTCTAATGGGGGAAAAATTGTTGGGGTCTGTAAAGGCAGTGGGATGATTGCACCAAATATGGCGACGATGTTGGCGTATATCGTCTCTGACGTGGCTGTGCCTCAACTCGAGTTGCGACAGTCTTTTCAGGGAATTGTTGAAGGCAGTTTTAATCAAGTCACGGTAGACACCGACACCAGCACCAACGACATGGCGTTGCTGCTCTGTAATGGAGCGGCGGGAGCAGTGGATTTAACTGAATTCTGGCAAGGGGTGGAAACCGTGGCGGTATCCTTGGCAAAACAACTGGCGAGGGACGGCGAAGGGGCAACCAAGCTCTTAACCGTGCAAGTTGTTGGAGCGCGTACCGACTTCGAGGCTCGAGAAGCCGCCTTAAGTGTGGCTGCCAGTCCACTCTGGAAAAGTGCGGTTTACGGCAATGACCCAAATTGGGGTCGAATCATGATGGCAATTGGCAAGTCTAGGGCTTTTTTTGAAACCACCACAGTGCGAATTGCTTTGCAAAAGACGGTTTTATTTGACGGTGCAGTTCTCGAGTTTGACCGCACTAAGGTCAGTCAAGCCATGAAAGCCGAAGAGGTTTTGGCGACAATTGATTTGCGGCAAGGCACTGGAACAGGTACAGCTTGGGGTTGTGACCTGACCGAAGAATACGTGAAAATCAACGCCGAGTATACCACCTGAGATTTTTGTGCATTTCGCACAGCTTTTTTTAGAAAACTCGAGTAGGATGGGATTAGTATGACCAATCCAACCTCCCCGAGTGCCGCCGCAATTTTCGAGCAACAATTGCTTGAAGCTCGGATTTTGCGCCGTGTCAATGCGGCGGCTGCCAAACTCGAGCCGCTTCATGTGCTAAATGTGCTTTGTGCCGAAATCTGCAAAGCCTTGAGTGCCGATTCGGCAGCCTTTGGAAATTTTAATTCGGCGCGGGATGCGATTGAAATTATTGCTGAGTACCGTACCAGTGGCTTAAGCGCCATTGGTGTGGTTTTGCCACTGTCGGGCAATGACATCACGCCAAAGGTGTTCGAGGAACGCCGTCCGATTGTGATTGCCGATGTCGAAAACGAAGTTCATTTTGGGGCAAATCGTGAAGCGGCGGGGCGTTTTGGAATTCGCAGCATGATGATTGTGCCAGTCTTGGCAGGCTCGGATGTGGTTGGGACATTGGGTATAGATTCACTTACGCTGCGTTCTTTTACGCCAGCCGACCAAAACTTAGCCATGAGCGTGGTTCAAGCTGCGATTCCAGCCTTAAAACAGACCCATATGATTGAGGCATTGCGGAACGAATTGATCGAACGCCATGCAGTCGAAAATGCTTTACGCGGCAGTCAGAACCGTTTTATAGAGTTGGTCAATAATCTTGAAGGAATTGTGCTTGAAGGTGAAATTACCAATCAAGTCTCACACCTCACCTTTGTTTCCAAACGCGCCGAACACATCCTTGGGTATCCAATTGATTGGTGGTTTGCTGAACCTCATCGGCATCTAACCCCTATTTTCCCTGAAGACCGAGCTTTGGTTCGTGAGGGTATCATTCGCAGTTCTAGGGAGCAAATTGCTGTGGATTTAGAGTACCGCATGGTTAAAGCCGACCAAAGCATTATTTGGGTGCGAACGCTGGCTAAAGTCGAAATGGTGGGTGAGCGCTTATTTTGGCGTGGTTTAACGACCGACATCACGGCACTTAAAAAACAACAGCTACTCGAACAGGATCGTAATCTTGCCCTCGAGTTAATTGCTCAAGGCGCGGATTTACCACGTATTTTGAGTGCCATTGCCGATTTGTTGTACAGGCAATTTCAGCTGCCTTGTGGTGTTACCGTCTATCAAAATGATCAGGTTTTTTTACTTGCCAATGTGGCTATTCCCGAAGTTGCCCTGCCAATGCTGAAACAAGTTAAATTGGGTGCAGAAGTCCTCGAGATGCGTCAGGCTTTACGGCAAGGCAAACCATATTCTTTTTCGCTAGATACAAACTTTTTATTTGCACCTGAGTTGCGCCAAGTTTTGCAAGCCCAAGAACTGCACCATGCAGTGCTGTTCCCAATGCGACTCGCCACAGGTCAGGTACGTGGTGGAATGGTCTTTTTTTCAAAAACAGCCTTTGAATTTACCCTCGACCCGCGTGTCATCTCGAGTTGTGATTTAGCCGCGATTGCGATTGAACGCCAGCGTTTACTGGCTTCTTTGGAGCATCAGGCACTGCATGATATATTGACTGGCTTACCGAATCGCGCTTTGTACAACGCTCATCTCGAGCAAGTGATTGCCCAAGCCACCCGCAATGGCTCGCGTTTTGCGCTGTTGCACATTGACTTAAACCGCTTTAAGCAAATCAACGACACCCACGGTCATTTGGTCGGTGATGCGGTGCTGGTGGCGGTGGCAAGGGCGCTTGAAAATACGGTTCGGGCTTCGGATACGGTGGCGCGGCTTGGCGGCGACGAATTCTGCATTATTGCCCCCGACATTAGCACCAGTGAGGATGCCGATGTACTGCGAGAAAAAATAAGAATTGCGATTGCCCAGATTGAACTCGAGCCAAGTATCAAAATCAAAGCCGCGATTGGTTTTGCGATTTTTCCAATCGATGCCAGCACCGCCGATACGCTCTACACGGTGGCAGACCGAGCCATGTATCAGCAAAAACATGCCTACTCGGGCAGTAGCGCACTTGGGTAAGAACCGATTACTTTAACAAAACTGGCTTTTTGAAGCATCCCCAGCATCGCACTCGAGACCGCTTCTTGGTGTAAGCCGCCTTCGATGTCAACATAAATCAGGTACGAAAAAGCCCTGTCGCGCCGTGGACGAGATTCGATTCGGGTTAAATTTAAGCCCTTTAATTGGTTTAAGGTCTCGAGTAAAAACCCTGGTGTGTGCCGCACCGCAAAGACCAGACTGGTTTTATAAGGCACATCTTGAATCGGCGCTTCGGCACGGGACAAAACCAAAAAGCGGGTGTAATTAAAATCTTCATCTTCGATGTTGGCGGCAATTACTTCTAGTCCGTAGAGTTGCCCCGCCCGCTCAGAGGCAATCACAGCTTCATCTTTTGCGCCTCGAGCCAGCAGTTCTTGGGCTGCGCCTGCGGTATCAAAGGCATTGACAGGGGTTAAATGATGTTCTGCCAAAAAACCATCACACTGGGCTAAGGCTTGTGGATGCGAGTGTACTTTTTTGATGTCGCCGAGTTTAACTCCGGGTAACGCCAGTAATTGGTGTTTAACTCGCACAATCACTTCACCAATAATATGCAAATCGGTATCTGGCAATAAATCCATGGCTTGTTGCACCATGCCAGCCAAGCTGTTCTCGACAGGCACAACCCCAAGTTCGGCTGCCCCGCTCGAGACCGCTCCAAAAACCTCATGAAAAGTTGGATAGCCGACGGGCAGAGCCTTGGCACTGATTTCTAGTGCCGCTATCTCGCCATATGCACCCGCAACACCCTGAAAAGCAACTCGTGACATGCTGTGCAGTGTACCGTTGTTGTGGCATTTTTTGCCAATCGCTGCTATACTCTTCCTATGACCTGTTAAGGGTTACTCGATTTCACATCACCCCCTTGGTGCTAATTTAAGCACGAGGGGTTTTTTCTTAAAAATAGAAGAAAAAGTGAAATCGTAGGAGGATTAACCATGAGACCAGCCAGCCTCATAGACCTTCAAGAACTTCTTTGGCATGGACGTTATGCCGTGAAATGCCATGCGGCACGTCATGCTCGAGCCGAAGGGTTCACCGAAACCGATATGGTTCATGTCCTCGAGAACGGACGCGAACTGGCGGTTTACCCAGAAGACAGCCGTATGTTGGTGCTTGGGTACATCACTTTTAGTCCGCAACTGCGGATTCCACTGCATGTGGTGGTGGATTATTCAGGCTACAGATGGCTCGATATTGTCACCGCCTATATTCCAGACCAACCGTACCGTGTCGTCTCGAGGGAACGGGTCGCCATTCTGGTTTCCGAAAACCGTGAACGCACCATTCGCCCAAGAGAACCACGCAGTCGCCCGAGGGGTTTGCGTTTCAACCAAATCTGAAGGCTTGTCCCTGCTTGGTTTCGAGTATTCTTAGGCTATTCCCATGACCGAAACCGAATTGCTGCGCCCTAAAACCCCTCTGCCAAATTCACCGCGTAATTTTGCCGAACTCGAACGGTACTCAAGCATTAAACGCTTTTGGGATTTACTCGAGGGGTGTCATCACAACGGGTTTACGGTACTTGTGCCAAAGCGAAGCGAACCCCATTTGTGCCGTCGTGAAATTACGGGCATTACCCGACAAAAAGCCGGTGGTTTGCACAACGATGCAGCCCTTAAAGCGTCCTTTGAAGAAGATGAAGAACTGGCACTCGAGGCGTTTAACCTAATTCCCGAGGCAATGGAGGCAGTCCAAAAACTGCTCGAGGGCTACAGAGCGCCTTTTGTTGAAATTCTCAGTGCTGCCTACCAACTCGAGTTTAGTATTCAATTGGCTTTTACAGCACGGCGCGAATTACTCCTGAAAGCCAGTGCTGAATTTGTGCCATTGCCGTACTTGGAGCCGCCATTCCCGATTTCTTGGATACTCGAGCCGATTCGTTGGCGGCGCGATGATTATAAAGTGCTGCTCGAACGAGCCGCATCAGGGTTGTTGCAAAAATCTTGAGGCTTAAAGAACGCCGATTTTTCGAGAAGGGGGCAAGTAGATGACTCCAAAAAATGACAGTTAAAGTCAGCTGTCCAGTCTTCTCCAAAGCTCAACTGGGGGCGATGCGTTCGGGTGGGGTGCGTTGCCCAGCCATGATTCAGGGGCTAATTGCCCGTATTACGGACGGACATTGAATTAGTGCGTGGTAAGAAAACCGATTCGATGTGGGTATACGACAAACTTGCCATTGCATAGCTCGAGATGGTCACAAATAGACTTAGAAAAAGCCAGTACCAAGGGTTTTGTATCCCTCCGTATTTGAATTCGGAGTTGTGCAGTAAGCGCACCAACTCGAGAATGAGGTAATGCCAGATGTAAATACCAAAGGATAATTTGGCAGTGTAACGAGTAAAGCGGTTATCGAGAATTTTTGGTAATCGGATACTAAAAGCTGCACTGAATAACAAGAGGGCAATTAAGCTGGGGAAAATGGGGAAGGCATAGGGCTGCATTCCAATACTAAAAGCAAATTCTGGAGCGTAACGCACCAGCCAAACAAAGGTTGGAATCAGAACGATGGCGATTGTGGCAATCGTATCAAAGATTTTTGCCCGTCCGTTCTGCTCGAGTTTTTGCTGTTGCCGCCAAGCAATTGCCCCAGCGCAAAGCACACCAAGGATGTAATGACTAAACCAGCCCAACGGGTTGTAATTGGGCATCCAGAATTTTGCGCCGCCAATCAGCCCGTATTGCCAACCGCGTTCTTGGCTGTCCGGCACAAGGAAGTTCAGAATCAAAAAATGAAGCCCTAAAGTCAGCAGCAACACCACCAGCCAGTAGCCAAAAGCAAGGTTAGGACTGGTGCTAACCCCCTTATCAAAAGTCTTGGTGATGATTTTGGTTGGGCTGCTGCTGGTTATTTGTGTCTCGCCTCGGGTTAGGGTGCGGGTGTTTTGCTTAATAACTCGAATAATTTGCTTGGCGGGTCGGAGGCGAGCAAGGGCAAATAAACCAAGCATAAAAAGTGGCATCAGGGCATAACAAACCACTTCAAAACCAATGCTCCAAAGTGGACCGTTCAGTTCTGTTGGGAAAAAAGTGGTGTAATGAAAAGCACTGCTAAAACTCAGTCCAGAAAATAAACGCAACCACATCTGCTCACCCGGTTCGAGGCTACGAGCCACAATAAAAGTGACGATGAGCGCCACATAAAACCCAGGGGCAATACGAACAAAACGGCGTTTGGCATACTCGAGTAAATTCGGCATGGCTTTGGCGGCAAAATAGTTTTTCCAGAAAGGGAGGGCTAAAAGCATTCCAGACAAGACAAAAAAAGCACTGACCCCATAACCACCAACCATCAAAAAAGATTTTAGTTCTAACAGCCACTTGGGAATGTTCTCTGGGCTGAGGCGCTGCCCAAGGTGACTCCAAACCACGGCGAGACACGCCACAGCCCGAACAAAATCTGCACCATCTAAAACATTTTTTGACACAGATTCAGGGACTGGTTGCCACGCCAAGACTCGAGACCACCAATTTCTTTGGCTTACTTTGGTTAGACCAAAACCTTGTGCCAGTTGCGGCGCACAGAAAATCAGTAAAAGTAAAGCGGGGATAGAACCAATTGCACTGGCAAGTAAAAATCCGTTGCTGTTGGCAAGAAAACCCAGCACTTGAGGGATGACTCGAGTCATTTCGCTTCGCAACATCAGTGTGGCAATATCGAGTTGATTCCAAGTGCCAATAAAAGTCAGTACCGCAATCGTGATTAAAACAGGGGTCAAGAGTGGCAAGGCAATTCGGCGATAAATTAGGAAATTGCTTGCCCCATCCACATGAGCCGCTTCGACTAGGGATTTTGGAACGGCATGTAAACAAAATTGCCTGACCAAAAAAACCCCAATTGCACTGTAGGTTGCGGGTAGCCAAATGGTTTTTGGGGTATCTATCCAATCCAAAAGTCGCATTTCCA
>JANNEE010000172.1:0-2575 GCA_031388325.1 Deinococcales bacterium | reverse complement strand
CTGACGATGGTGATTGGTCATGCGACTTTTTGTATTGTCACGGTTTTTAATAATGTGGTGGCGCGGTTTCGGCGAATTTCACACAGTCAACTCGAGGCGAGCAGCGACCTCGGGGCGACGGGTTGGCAAACATTTCGCTTTATTATTTTGCCCAATATCGCTACAGCCCTGCTGGCGGGTGGTTTATTGTCCTTTGCCTTGTCGTTTGATGAGGTGATTGTTACGACCTTTACTTCAGGCACAGAGCAAACCCTGCCGATTTGGTTTTTGAATGAGTTGTTTCGCCCAAGGGATCGTCCGATTACTAATGTCGTGGCAATTTTTGTGATTGCCGTGACGATGATTCCAATTTTATTGGTGCAGCGTTTAACCCAAGCGGGTGAAGATTTACATGGTGGTGGCAAAACAAGTTAATTGGCTTAATGTATATTTATGTAAAAATAATGTATAATTATACAGCTTAGTCAAATTGGCTAAGGAAACCATCAAAGCAAGTTCATGCGGTTACTCGAGAAAAAATCCCTCTTTCTTCCTCATGACCTCACGAGGTACTTATGACAGCAATTCTAGAAAAACCAGTCTCTAACAACACCGCCCTGCTCGAGTTACGCGCCGCCCATGTCCCGCGTGGTGTGTCCGCCTTAACTCCGATTTTTGCGGCTCGAGCCTCGGGCGCAAGCCTTTGGGATGTGGATGGTAAACACTTTATAGACTTTGCGGGTGGCATTGGGGTCTTAAACACGGGGCATACGCATCCCAAAGTAGTGGCAGCCATACATAAGCAACTCGAGGCGTTTACCCATACTTGTTTTCAAGTGGTGGCTTACGAGAGTTATATTCGCCTTGCCGAAAAACTGAATTCTCTTGTACCCGTCGCCAACGGTCACAGCAACAAATCATTTTTTGTGTCTACCGGCGCAGAAGCCACCGAAAATGCCATTAAAATTGCTCGGGCATTCACCAACCGCCCTGGTATCATCAGTTTTGATAACAGTTTTCACGGACGCACTTTAATGGGCATGAGCTTAACGGGTAAGCAAAAGCCATACAAACAAAATTTTGGACCCTTTGCCCCGGAAGTCTACAAAGCCCCGTTCCCCATTCCTTACCACGGCATTAGCACCAAGGATGCCCTAAACGGTCTCGAGTTGGTATTCAACACCCAAGTAGACCCTTCACAAGTCGCCGCAATCATCATCGAACCCGTCCAAGGCGAAGGTGGATTTAACCCAGCCCCAGCCGCCTATATGCGCTCTTTACGCAATATCTGTACCAAACACGGAATTTTATTTATTAACGATGAAATCCAATCTGGTTTTGGGCGCACCGCTAAAATGTTTGCCATCGAACACAGTGGAGTCATCCCCGACCTCACCTGTACTGCCAAAAGCATCGGCGGTGGGCTACCCTTAGCCGCAATCACCGGACGCGCCGACATCATGGACGCACCGCACCCCGGCGGACTTGGCGGCACATATGCGGGTAATCCACTGGCATGTGCGGCGGCGCTGGCGGTACTCGAGATTTTTGAAGAAGAAAAAGTGCTTGAGCAAGCCCAAGCACTCAGTGCGCGTCTCGAGACTGAGCTAAAAGCCTTAGAGCAACAATATACTGGGGTTGGTGAAGTGCGCGGACTAGGTGCAATGATGGCAATTGAACTTGTCAAAGACACGGAGAGTAAAAAACCAGATGCCGACAGTGCCACTAAAATCTGTGCGGCGGCCCTCGAGCAAGGCTTAATTTTAATTAAATGTGGAATGCACGGTAATGCGATTCGGATTCTTGTGCCACTCAACGCCAGCCACCAAGAACTCGAGCAGGGATTTAGCATCCTACGCAGTGCATTTACCAAAGTTTACGGCTAAGGAGTTCTATTATGGCAAAGAAAAAATCGGTGGTTCTCGAGCATTACCCAATGATTGTTGGTGGTCTCGAGGTTCGGCACGGAGAAGAAAATTTAATTGCCCCTGCCACTGGCGAAGTGTTTGCAACCGTGGCAGTCGGTACACTCGAGGACGTAAATCAAGCGGTGGCGGCGGCGGTATCAGCCCAAAAGATTTGGGGGGCGTTATCGCCCGGTGAGCGCGGTTTGGCGCTGTGGCGCTGGGCAGATTTACTCGAGGCGAACGCTGAGCGCTTAGCCAGTTTAGAAAGTATCAATGCGGGTAAACCAATTAAATTAGCCAAATACGGTGATATTCCGGTAGCTATTGATAACCTTCGCTATTTTGCCAGTGTTGTGCGGCGGGTTGAGGGGGCAGCTTCGGGTTCGTATGTTGGCGGAATGACTAGCTTAATTCGTCGTGAACCAGTTGGCGTAGTGGCGGCAATCACCCCTTGGAATTATCCAATGCTGATGGCGGCTTGGAAACTTGGTCCGACGCTGGCGGCTGGCAACGCGATTATCATTAAACCTGCCCCGAATACGCCCATCACCACCATCGAAATGGCGCGTTTGGCAATCCAAGCTGGCTTACCGGCTGGGTTAATCAATGTTGTGACTGGCGGCGCAGAAGTTGGCGAAGCGATGATTCGCCACCCCAATGTCCGTATGATTAGTTTCACAGGCAGCACC
>JANNEE010000157.1:0-9536 GCA_031388325.1 Deinococcales bacterium | reverse complement strand
CATTGGTTTCTACCCGTCGTTTATGCCGTTTCCAGAAGAACTCTTTGAAACCATTTTTGGTGGCGCACTGGTTCACTTCCAAGACGATTACGCCACCCTGGAGGGCGTTCCTAGTCCAGCCGCTCAAGCCCAAGCATAAGGAGTGTAGGGAAAAGGTTTCGTACTTTTTCCCTTTTTCTGATGCCACTTCCTTATCCGATAGATCATATTGGCATTGCCACGCCGAACTTGGAGCTTGGTAGTGTTCCTTATTTAGCGATTGGTTTAACCGCACTGCCAGACGAAGAAGTGCCTAGCCAAAAAGTTTTGGTTCGGGCATTTTTGGCGGGTGATAGCCTGATTGAACTGCTTGCCCCAACAGACCCAAGCAGTCCGATAGCGGTCTTTCTCGAGAAACGCGGGGCTGGAATGCACCACATTGCCTTGCGGGTGGATAACCTCGAGATGGAAATTTTACGGCTTGAGGCTGATGGTGCGATTTTTATCAATAAAGAACCTCGAGCGGGACGGGCTGGTACAAGGGTGGTGTTTTTACATCCTAAGTGGAGTGCTGGAACATTGATTGAATTGGTGGAACACGCCCATGTGTGAACTGGTGATATGCCCATGTGTAAACTGGTGATATGCCCATGTGTGAACTTTTTAACACATGGGTGTGTGAGTTAAAAAGTTGTATCAGAAGCTCTTTTCCTTCTTTCTGGGTTACAATACCCCCAAGGTGATACGCAATTACTTTAAGCTCGGATGGTGGTTTCTGGCGTTTTTACACGTCGGGTTAATCTGGGCTTTCTCGAGTCGGTCTGGTGCAGAAGTTGGGCTACCAGCCCCATATGATAAAGCAGCTCATTTTTTTAGTTTTGCACTGCTTGGGTTTTTATTTGCCAAAGCCTTTAATCATCCTCGGATTGGGTTTTTAATTGCCGCCCTGTACGGCATCACCGATGAAATCCATCAGGGGTTTGTGCCAATGCGTGATGCCAGCTTTTGGGATTGGGTAGCAGATGCTTTAGGGGCGTATTTTGGCTCTGGGAGTGTTCAAGTGATCCAAAAATCAAGCCCGAAACTCGAGACGGAGCTACTAAAACCAACCGAACAAGCCACAAAACAAGAAGAAGAACCAGTGATTGCCAAAAAAAGATAAAGGGAACAAAAAGACCAATATCATAGTTGCTTTGCCGTGGCGTTATAACATCTTGGCTTGAGGCGACTCGAACATAAGGAGAAAATAATGAAATACAAAATTGGCTTATTTATTGGTTTGGCACTGACCCTGACCGCGTGTCCACCAGCCCCAGATGATTTCACAGCACGGTATGAGCCTTTAATCGACAAAGTGGTATTTGATGCGGTGCAAGGCGATGGTTATGGCACAAACATCAGTCTTTGTGGGCTTGGCTCGTTTAGTGGCGTGGTGACTGTTTCGCTCGAGAATGCACCCACAGGCGTGAGTATTTCTAAACCAAGTCCCTTAGAATTTAATCTTGTCACAGCTTGCCGCACCAATACTGCTGGCGTAGCCCCTCAAATTGTAGTTGTTGCCAAAGATTTGCTGATTGCCGTTGCCTCTAATGCAGCAATTGTCAGTAATCAAAACTTTAATTTTGTCTTTAAGAGTAAAAACATCACCCGTAAACTTGCTGCGACAATCAGCATTAAAGCCCCACCAGCAGGTTTTTAACCAGCAACTTTGCGACCACGCACAGGTTGCTCTTGGTTTATAAAACACAATTACTTATTGTTGCTCTTAGGGGTTGTGACGTTTTAGACTGTCGCCATGATTCAACTCGAAGATATTCTTGCAGCCCGTGAGCGGGTAAAAAATAGTATCAATTTAACGCCGATGCTGCGTGATGACCAGCTTTCTAAGACTTTGGGAACACCTGTCTTCTTAAAAGCCGAGTGCTTACAAAAAAGCGGTAGTTTTAAGGTGCGTGGAGCGTTTAACAAAATTTCTTGCCTGACCGAAGCCGAACGAAAAAAGGGCGTGATTGCACCATCGGCGGGAAATCATGCCCAAGGTGTGGCAATGGCGGCGGCGCTGCATGGGGTTGAAGCCACGATTGTGATGCCAACTTTTGCGCCCTTAACCAAAATTCAAGCCACCCGCAGTTACGGCGCAACTGTGATTCTCGAGGGGGCAAGTTTTGATGATGCAGCCCAACATGCTCTCAACTTAGCGGCTGAGCATGGGTTTACTTTTGTCCATGCCTTTAACGACCCGCTAATTATGGCTGGGCAAGGCACACTGGGTTTAGAAATGCTCGAGGCGCTGCCCAATTTGGATATTTTACTTGTGCCAATTGGCGGCGGCGGTCTAATCGCTGGGATTGCCACGGCAATTAAGGCGCTTAAACCAAGCACCCAGATTATTGGGGTACAGGCTTCAGGGTGCGCTTCGATTAAACCAAGTTTAGCGGCTGGTTCGCCGATAGCCGTTATGGCAGCCCAAACCATTGCCGATGGAATTGCCGTCAAACGCCCCGGTGAACTGACCTTACCGATTATTAAAAATATGGTAGACGATGTACTCGAGGTCTCTGATGACGAGATTGCTCGGGCGATTGCCCACAGTGTTTCCAGTGCCAGATTGGTGGTCGAAGGGGCTGGAGCGGCTGGTTTGGCTGCACTTTTAGCTGGTAAAATCGAATTTAAGACTGGTCAAACCATCTGTGCGCTTTTGTGTGGTGGCAACATAGACCCAAACCTATTGGCGCGGGTTCTCGAGCAGGTGATGGTGCGCCAAGGGCGTTATGTGCTGTTTAAGGTGGCGGTGATTGACCGCCCCGGGGCATTGGCACAGATTACCGACCGCGTTGCCGAAGCTGGGGCAAACATCATTGATATTTTTCATCGGCGGGCATTGTGGCTTGCGCCGCTTGGCAAAGTTGGGGTGGAATTGGTCTTAGAAGTGCGTGACACTCAACATGGGCAGGATGTGCAAACTTATCTCGAGCAGCACGGGTATCATGTGGCACGCGAAGTCCAAGGGGATTGGCTCGAATGAAGGTTTTATTTGTCTGTTATGGCAATATCTGTCGTAGCCCAATGGCAGAAGGAATTTTACGACGCTTGGTTGCCGAACAACATTTGGATTGGGAAATAGATTCGGCTGGTATTTCTGCCGAACACACGGGTCAGGACATGCACCCCAACACCCGCCGAATTCTCGAGCGGCACAGCGCTGGCTTTAAGCACAGCGCTCGGCAAGTTCAGCCTTCCGATGCCGATTTTGATCTGATTTTTGCGGCTACTAAGTACATTACCCATCAGTTAAAGCAGCGCTTTCCTAATGCCAAAATCAAACCGATGCTCGAGCATATGGATGTACCAGACCCGTGGTATGGCACTTTTGCCGATTACGAAGCGGTCTATGCACTGCTTGAACCTGCCATGCAGGAATTATTACCAGCTTGGCAAGAAGGCTAAGGGAACTTTTTTTCCTTTAAGCGCGTAGAATAGTCATCGTGTCGGACTTTGCCGCTCAAACCATGCCCCGCCCTGAACCCCATAGTCTCGAGTTTTCCCTGCTCGAGGAGTTGCGTCTTGGCGATCAAGTCGCTTGGGAGGACTTAATTCGATTGCACCAAAACCGAATGTTGAATTATTTATTTCATTTGGAAGGCAATTACGAAGAGGCACTAGATTTATGTCAAGAAACCTTTTTTAGGGCTTGGAAAGGCATTGCTACATTCAGGGCTGGCGAGCCGCTTTTACCGTGGTTATACACGATTGCTCGCAATGTGCAAATCGAAAAACACCGTCGTAAAAGCCACGGGCAGTTCTCGCTCGAGGAGGCTTTTGAAGACCACGGCTATGAACCTGTCACAAACACAGCCTCGGCAGTTAAAAATGCCGAAGTTGCCCAAAATGCCGAACGGGTTCGGGCTGCCTTACTCGAGTTACCCGAGGAGTATCGCAGTGCGGTGTTACTCCGATTTATGCAGGATCAATCTTACGAAGAAATTGCCCAAGTACAAAATTGTGCCATTGGGACTGCTAAAAGCCGTGTTTTTCGCGGTAAAGAAATGCTTGAGAAAGCCTTGACTGGGCGGGTGATGCTCGAATGACCCAAGACCGATTAGAATTGTTATTGACCAAGCTCGAGACTCCTCAAATCCCAGAAAGTTTTGCCCGTTCTGTGGCAGAACGGATTGCGCTGTCGGCACAAATGGCGACGCTTGGCAATGCTCATCCGCCACCCGATTTTGCCGCCAATTTAGCCAAAAAAATTGCTTTAGAAGCCCAAGAAAATCCGTTGCTCAATTACCAAGCCGTAGAAGCGCCAGGGTCGTTTGCAAAAATGCTTTCGACTAAAATTGCTTTTTCTGCTAACCCATTGGCTAGGCTCGAGCCAGTAGAAGCGCCGCCCGAATATGCGTTTCAAATCGCCAGTCGAATCTCGAGCCAAGTCAATCCTTTGGCAGTATTGCCTTCGGTTCAAGCCCCTGCTTTTTTTGCGGCTCGAGTTGCCAAAAACATTGCCAAAGAAGCCGCCATCAACGCCGAACATGACCGTACCCCATTGTACTTTTTAGGAACATTACTGGCGGGGGTTGCCTTGGCTTTTGGAGCGCTCACTTGGCGGGATGCACAAGCGGCTGGCGTGGCATTATTTGAAGTGCTGCGTTCCTTACCAGAATCTTTGGTGCTGCCAGTGGCGTTGGTGGCGTTGTTTGCAGTCGTGGCGACCTTGGCGCAGCGGGTGGCACGTTTTCCTGCGGCAATGGCGGCTTTTGGGGTGGCAGCCGCTTTTGTTGTGCCACAACTTTCGGGTTGGTTCGGCAATACCCGAATTGATGGTGCGGTACAACTTGCCAGTGTGGTGCGTTTTGCTGGTGACATTACTGTGGCTTCCGAAGTGCGCGGCGATGTGATTGCAATTGGTGGCAGTGTTCGTCTCGAGCGTGGCGCAAGGGTTTCAGGGCGGGTATTGACATTTTTAGGCGATGTTAATTTACCCGAAGGCACAAGTGTTCAAGCTGCCAGTGCGGTGCTAGGGCAGTTGAGTTCTGGTTCTCAAAATATCAATCAAAAAAGTTTTGCTTTGCCGGGTTTAAGTGCTGCCAGTGCTTTCCGTCCGCTTCGCAACCTGATTACGGCAGGCAGTTGGCAATGGTGGTACTTTAGCTTACTGAGTGTGCTGGCGGCTGGGCTGATGTTAGTACCTCGAGTCCAACAAAGCCTGCAACCCGCCTTTCATAAAGATGCTGGACGTTCACTCGGATTGGGTTTACTGCTGCTTTTTCTAACTGTGCCAGTCGTGGCATTGGGTGGTCTGAGTGTCCTTGGCACACCATTTGCTTTGGTACTGGGAATTTTTACGGTTATTGCATTCTCGAGCGGAGCAGCCATTGCGATTGTCATGCTGGGGCAAAAAATAATTCCTAATAGTGCGCTGTTGTTGCTGCCGGGCTTAGGGCTTTTTGCGCTTGCCATGCTACTTCCCGCCCTTGCCGTCACTTTATGGTTATTGGCTGGCGCGTGGGGGGCTGGAGCGCTTTTAATGGCGTTGCGCCAAGGAGCGTTTATTCGCGCCGTTACCGCCGAATAAGTAACATGGGTCATACCAACCTGTCATAAAACCTGCCACACTAAATACGTGAAAAAGTTTCTTGTGGTACTGATGTTTGTGGGTCTTGCCTTGGCGCATCAGCCTTTTTTTAATTCAGGTTCGCCGACTCGAGAAATCGCCTTTGTCATTACCAATCCCGAGGTTTCTAAGGTGATTACTGCCGAGTCACGCACAGGCAGCCGCAACTGGTACGCCTTTGAAGTCAAGCAGAATTTTAGCTTGGATGTGGCACTTTTTGTTGGTGCAAATTGTCCAAAAGCCTTTCAGCCGCGCTTATATTTAATTGGACGAAACCTCAAAGACCCTGTGCCATTTGCTATCCCAGAAAATATGGGCGGACTGGCAGTGGCAAACACTTGGTCAGATTACAGTGGACATGGTGTGGTCGCAAGAAAATCCCCAACTTTAGAAAAACGCTTAGACGCTGGTCAGTATTACTTGGTGGTTGACCACGGACAATCCAAAGGCTGGTATTTTTTATCGCTTGGTGGTTCAGAAATTTCTGGCGGAACGAGCGAAGGGCGCAGTGCCTTAAGTCGGTTTAATCGCTGTAGCCAGTAGCTGCTTTTTAACCTCAGCCAAACTGTTTTTTAACGAGGCTTCATCCACTGGTTTTAAGGCGACCTCTAAACGTTCAATGTCTGGGGCAGCAAAACTGCGAAGCTCGGCAGTGCTATTGGGGTGCATCACCGCAATCCGCACCCATTGCCGTGCCAGTAGCACATTGGCTTCGGTTCGGGCAGCCGCAACCAGTAACTCGAGCAGTAAATTTGCCGAATTGATTTGGGTGGCAATCTCGAGGGCTTCTAATAAATTGATTTTAGCAGCACTTGTGTTCCCTTGGGCAGTTTGGGCATGGCTTAAATTCAGTAAGGCATTGGCAATTGCCCATTTCGAGCCTTGTTGCCGAAAAAGTGCCAGACTTTGCTGCGATAAACGCTCCGATTCGCTGTATTGACCATCCAATAAGGTACTCCAACTTAAACCCGTTAAGCACATGGCAATGCCTTTTTGATAACCAAATTCCAAATTGATTTTCAGGGCTTCTTGCAGGAGTTCAATACGCTGCCTTAAACGCCCAGCTTGCCCCTCGAGTCGCCCAAGTAAGGTCATGGTGCTGGCAAGACGCAATGGGTCGCCTGTCAAAGCCACGACTTTCAGTGATTCCTCGAGATGACCCCGAGCAGTGGATAAGCTCCCCAAGTAAAATTCGGTATTGCCTAACCAGTACAAGGTTTTAGCCAGTGTACTCGAGTCACCTGCCTGACGCGCCAGCAATACAGCTTCTCTGGCAGCTTTAATAACTTCGGCATATTGCGATTGACCACCTGCCACCCGTACCCGACCCACCAGTGCTTCGGCAATCCACTGCGGGTTTTCGAGTAACCGTGCCAGAGCTTCGGCTTTCAAAAAGGTTTCTTGGGCTGCCTGATACTCGGCGAGGTCATGTTGGGCATCCCCTATCAGCAGATAGGCTTGTAAACGCTCTAAGCTATTTCTTGCCGCAAAAAGCAAGGTTTGCCCACGTTCCAAACGCTCACGTAAAGCCAGTTGTTCCGCCGATTCAGTCAAAAAACAACTCCATGATTTAGTTTACAACTTCTGAACGCCCAATAAATTTATTCTGCCCAGTCCATCGGGGCGGGCGGTTCAAAAGTAGAATGTAAGTCCACTGGACGACCACTTTTTGCGCTGATGTTAGCAGCTTCAAGAATTTCAACAATATGTGCCGCTTGCGCTCCAGTCACCCGAGAAACACGGTTTTCTTGGATTGCACCGACAAAATCTTTTATCCCTCGAGACCAGTCTATGTGGCTGGTCGGTTCTTGCGCTAAAGGCAGGCTTTGGTAATTACTTTCACCAAAATCAGCTTTTTCTAAGCGGCAGTTCGCCCCAAACCAAGACTCGAGGTACAAGGAGCTTTGGTCGCCATGAAATTCGATGCTTTCGGCTTGTTTACTTTTACCAGAGACATAAAAATTACAAGTTAAACGCATGATGATGTTATTTGGGAATTCAAGATTAACCACATAAAAATCTGGGCTATCGACCTTAAATGCTGTCCCGTCTTGACTGATGCGGTTGGGATGCAAAGTAGTGGCAAAACTGCTTAAACGAATCGCCGAACCAAGCAGGGCTGTGACGAGTGCTAATGGGTAAACCCCGACATCAAGCATCGGACCAACCGCATAAAATGGGGCTGGGTTTGGATGCCAAGATTCGATTCGTCCGTGGTTGACTTCGGCATAAATGACCCGCAATTGTCCTATTTTTCCTTGGCGAATGGCTTGCAAGGCTGTTTGTTGGGCTTCACCTAAAAAAGTAATTGGGGCGCAAGCAAGGCGCTTACCAACTTCTTCTGCCAGTTGCACCAATTCAAAGGCTTGGGCTGACTCGAGTGCCAAAGGTTTTTCGCTGTAGACATGTTTTCCTGCCAATAAACCGGCTTTCACCACCTCATAATGGGCATTAAAGATGGTCAGATTAACAATCATTTCAACCTTTGGGTCTTGCAGGGCTGCTTCTAGGGTTGGGTAGACAAGACCACCGTATTTGTCAGCCAATGACTGTGCTTTTTGTGGGTCAAGGTCATAGAATCCAACAATCTTGAGGTCTGGATGTTTTTGCAGGTCGTTGGAATATGGTCCAGCAATGTTGCCACAACCAATGATTGCCAGTTTCATCGGTTGCCCCCTAACCAAGTCTCGAGCAGGATTTTGCTGTAGACAATATCAGCCCTTGGATTGTGTTCTTCGGGTTCGTGTTCGATACCAAGAACACCCGTGTAGCCGATTTCTTGCAGGGCTTCTAGGCTACCTTTAAGGTTGACAATTCCATCCCCAAAACGGCATGTTTGGTGCGTTCCAGCCTCTTTAACATCCTTAAAATGGACAATCAAAATATGCTGTCCCAGTTCACGCAGGGCAGTTGGGCTGTCCATGTTTTGCGTTCCCCACCAGCCCGTGTCGGGGGCTGCGCCGATTAAATCGTGGTCTGAACCAATTTGCGCCAAAATTTCCAAAGCATTTTTTTCGGGGTGGTTTTCTATCGCAATTTTAACCCCAGTCTGGCGTAAAATACTGAGTGTTTCGGCTCGAGCCTGAGTCAGTACAGGCGCACCGCCAGCCAAAATAGTCGTGTCAAGCGCATTGGCAACTCGAGTAAAACCTTCTAGGGCTTCAAGGTCGCCACACCAAGCTGCAAGGCTAGTGACGGTTAAACCGTGTTCTCGAAGGGAGTTTTTCGCTATTCCCAAGTGTTCAGGGGTTGCCCAGTTTGGGTGGAGGTGCGCCCCCCATAAGTCGAGGCTGCTAAACCCCATACTTTTAATTTCTGCAAGCATCTGGGTAAACCGTGCCTCAAAGGTTTTAATTGGCTTAAAGAATTCTTGGGTGGCGGTGTCACCCTGCATCCAGCCTTCGGTCATGTTGTAATCAAGTTCTCGAGCCACAAAGTTAGCACTGATAAAAGAAATTGGGTTCATGGGTTGCCTAAAAAGTTTTTATACCAATGCGCCGATAATTTGGGGGTGCGTTTTTGGGTCTCAAAATCCACATGCACCAAACCAAAACGTCGGCTGTAGCCTTCTGCCCATTCAAAATTATCCATTAAACTCCAAGCAAAGTACCCTTCGAGTTTTGCGCCGTTGCTGCGGGCTTGACGGGCAGCTTCTAAGTGCTGCTCGAGGTATTTTTGGCGTTTATGGTCAGCCACTATGCCTTCATTGCTGATGTCATCGTCATAGCACGCCCCATTTTCGGTGATGTACAACGCCTTGGGGTTGTACTCGTTTTGAACCCGCTCGAGACATTCACGTAACCCATCAGGATAGATTTCCCAATTAAAATCAGTGTACTCACTGTCTTGGGGTAAAACGGTTTTTGTGCCAAGGTACGGGTTAGTTGAATCATTTGCCACAACCATCCGAATATAGTAATTGACTCCCAAAAAATCGGTTGGGGTA
>JANNEE010000148.1:0-1846 GCA_031388325.1 Deinococcales bacterium | reverse complement strand
CTTCCTTAAATGGATAGGGTGTTAGTTTTTCGCTAAAAAATCCAATAATCCGACCCGTTTCAGAAATGGCTGACCGCATCACCGCACTGGTATTCGGGGCAAGGTAATGGCGAATACGAACACCACCAACTTTTTCTTCCTCCTCGAGTTTCCAATTTCCGACTGCCATGACCACAAAGTAGGTAGCGGTTGGCGTAGCAATACGGTAGGTGCTGCTGGCTGTACCATCGGCGTTTTCGGTGCGTCCGATAAATTCACCATTGGCGATGGCGGTATCGTCCGGTTTTGAAGTCAGTTTTAAGGTAAAGGTTGCCTTGTCCGAAGGGTGTTCATTGACTGGCGACCAGGTGAACATCAGGCTAGGCTCGGCTAGGGCGGTTAAACCGGTGCGGCTCAAAAACCAACTGCCAAAACTCGAGGCAGCCGCTAATTTGGTGCTTGGTACGCCGCTATAGACAATGCCGACCTTAAACTTTTCGCCTTTTTTAAGGAATGTAGTGGGTGCGATGGTCATTTCAGGGTCGGCTTGCGAATACCGCGCCGATTCACCATTAACCACCACATTACTGACCGTCATTGCCCCAAAATCTAAGTTGAAACTGCTTAGGTCTTGGGTTGCCATCGCTTCGATTGTGGTTACGCCAATTATTGTTTTTTTATCACTCGAGAAGCGCAAATCAATTTGATAATCGAGTGCGTCATAACCACCATTGCCCATAAAGGCATAAATTGGGTCGTTTAGACTCGCTGACCCTGCGCTTTGCGCCCAAGCCAAATTGGACATCAATAATATCAAGACAATAACTTTTTTTGAAAAGCCAAGTAATAAGTTCATAGGCTATGATTATATATCTTTGCCCTGAAAATGAAAAAATAATCTCATGTCATTGAAGGTATTCTGGTTAGGAAATTAAAAGGAGATTTATGATTAAATTAATTGCAGCCTTACTTCTTTCGGTCACACTTGTTTCCTGTCCGGGATTTAGTGGCACAGTCACCAATGTAAGTGTCAGTGCCAATCCAAGTAGCATCAATATCAATTCCACCAGCATTCTTAGCACCGTGGTGACTGGCACGGGTGGATTTAGTCAAGCCGTGACTTGGAGCATTGTCAGTGGGGCTGGCTCTTTGGGACCCAGCACAGGCGCAGGCATGACTTTTAACGCCTCCAACAGCGCTGGCAACACCGTCGTCAAAGCTACCAGCACCCAAGACTCGAGTAAGTCTGGCACAGTCACTGTCAGTATCACAGCTGCCAACACAGGCAAGTGATTGGTTATGCTCGAGAATATTAGGACACAAGATTCCATTAACATGTACAATCAAAAACGTGAATCAACAATTTATTGAAGCTGCCTTAGAAGACCTAGCCGCCCTTGTTGCCATCGAAACGGTCAGCGCTCAAGGGCGCAATCTCGAGGCTGGCGCTGATTTTGTGACGGCGCTACTCGAGCATGAGGGTTTTGTGGTGCGGCGTTATGCGGGTAAAGTTGCGCCTGTCTTGGTTACCGAAGCTGGGGAAGGCGCACGTACACTGCTGATTTACAATCATTATGATGTCCAACCCGAATCGCCGCTCGAGTTGTGGGAATCTGAACCATTTAAGGTCACAGAACGCACCGACTCAGACGGGATTGTGCGGCTTCATGCTCGGGGCGTTTCAGATGACAAAGGCGAATTTATTGTCCGTCTGGCAGCGCTTCGTGCCTTAAAAGCCAAGCATCATGGTGTCCTGCCCTTAAAAATAAAGTGGTTGCTCGAGGGCGAAGAAGAAATTGGTAGCCCGAGTTTAGAAGAATTTGTACGTGACCATGCTGTTGACCTCAAAGCCGATGGTTGTTGGTGG
>JANNEE010000128.1:0-3271 GCA_031388325.1 Deinococcales bacterium | reverse complement strand
TCCCGCCAAAAAGCGCGGGAGAGGGTTGTTCGGTTTGTTTATGGTTTCGGTTTTGGGCAAGAAAAGAACAATACCTACACCATGCACTAAAAAATGGTAGATAGCGCTTGCGAGTACGCGACTACTCCTTGATTATTGTTGGAAACTGCCTCACTAAAGCACCTACATCTTCAGTCCGGCACAACCAAGTTGCTATACTCAAGAGGGATTGACCTGTTGCATCTAAGAAATATAACCGTCCTGAGCGCACTTCTGCACTATGAAATTCAAATGGCTTAACTGCCGAAAAAGAAATCCGAAAGGTCACTTTTTGCATATAAACCGAAAAGTAAATTTCAGAAAACAAACGGAAACTTATAAAAATAAGAACCACTGGAACGAGTAGCCGCGTGAAATCCACGCCACGAATCAATAAGCCAAGCATGATTAAAACACACATCGTAATAAAACTGTTTGGGATCAAGGTATTAAACCGAACTGTAAACATTTTCTCTCCTCAATGACTATTAAAGTAGTAAGTGTCTCTGCATAAATGATACAGTCCACAACTTAAAATTTTACTTCCAATTTACCCGCACAGGCAAATGCTTAATCCCAGAAATAAAATTAGAACGCAAACGCTGCACATCACCATTTAATTCAATACTCGAAACTCGAGGCAAAAGTTCTTCAAAAAGCACTTTAATCTCGAGCCGCGCAAGATGCTCACCAAGGCACTTATGCGGGCTTTTAAGTCCAAAGGCAACATGGTCGTTTGGGGTACGGCGAATATCAAAGGCATACGGATTAACATATTGGCGTTCGTCATAATCAGCCGAAATATAAAACAAGACAATTTTATCGCCAGCCTTAATCGGTGTGCCAGCCACTTCAGTATCCGACAAGGCGGTGCGCCGAAAGTGCATCGTCACACTGCCCCAACGCAGAATTTCTTCAACAGCATCATCCATTAACTCTGGATTTGCCCGTAACACCCCCAGTTGGTCTGGGTTTTTGATTAGTGCCTCGAGACCAGCCGCCATGGTGTAACGGGTTGTGTCATTACCAGCCGCCACCAGCAGCGTAAAGAAGTTCTTAAACTCATGGTCAGACAGTGGCTCACCATCAATTTTAGGCTCGAGCAGTCGGGTAATTAAATCAGCTTTTGGGTTTTTACGGCGGTCAAGGGCTTGTTCACCCGCGTATTTGAATAACTCGAGACCAGCTGGACTGCGAAACGGCATTAAACGGTACTCGTCGGTGTCCACCAAATCCACCACATGCTGTGTGAATTCTGGGTCAGCATTGCCAATTAAGGCATCACCCTTATCCACCAACCAATGACCATCGGCATCCGAAACCCCAAGCAGCGACCCAAGCATCCGCATCGGCAGCGCTCGAGCAATCGCCTCTACGAAATCAAATTCGGATTGATCAGACACAGCCTCAATTACTTCACGCGCTAAAAGTCGCACTGCACCCTCGTATGCCAGTACCTCTCGCCTCGAGAATGGCGCACCCACCAAGCGCCGGTAAGCTGTGTGCTGCGGCGGGTCAAGTTCCATCATCGTGCGTCGCGCTTCGGTTTCTTCGAGGTTCATGTCCTCGAGCCGAATGCCTAAAGCACTCGAGAAGATTTGCGGATTTTTAGAGACAGTAAGCACATCATCGTAGCGTGTGACCGCCCAGAAACCAGTTCCACCCGTTTCTGGAATCCAAGTCAAACCACTCGAGTCACGCAAGCGCTTGAAAGCTGCATGAGGCACACCTTGGGTGTAGGTGTCATGCGAAAGAATATCGGCACTTGAATCAGAAGAAATGTTCATTTTGCTCCTACGTGGGCGAAGCGTGCTTCGCCCCTACGGGGTAGGTCGGATGGGACACGGTTTTGACTTTTCACCTTTTTACCCTCACAAAAATGGTAGGTAATAATTCTTTTCCCAGTCGGTCACGGCTGCTGTGAATTTATCCCATTCGGCTCGTTTGACGGCTTCAAATTGCAGAACAACTTCTTCGCCTAGGGCAGCCCCTAGGCTCGAGTCGGCAAGAAAGGCATCAAGAGCAAGGCTGAGGTCGTTAGGAACATGGCGGGTGGTGCTTTGGTGTTCTAAACAATCTTGTTCTTCGGGCGAGGGTAACTCGAGGTTGTTGGTCAGTCCGAGACGGGCGGCATGAAGCACAACCGCCGTGGCGAGGTAGGGATTGGTTGCACCGTCAGACATGCGGTGTTCGATGCGGGTGGCACTGCCCCGTTCGGCTGGAATTCGCACGGTTGCGCCTCGGTGGTCATAACCCCAATTTGCCCAGTAGCCAGCCAATTGCGCCGGACGGAGACGTTTATAGGCATTGACCGTTGGGGCGCAGATGGCTGCCATGCCTTCGTGATGATGGATTAGCCCTGCGATACAAGATTTTGCCAGACTCGATAGACCATCTTGACTGTTGACATCCGACATGGCGTTCTTGCCGTCTTTATCCTCGAGTGATAAATTGACATGGAAACCATTACCACCACGGTCAGCAAAAGGCTTACCGATAAAGGTTAAAAGTAAACCCTTACGGGCAGCTAGTTCCCTTGCCATCAGCTTAAACAGCAACACATCATCCACGGCTTTTAGGGCATCGGTGTACTCGAGGGTCAGTTCAAAGGCTGGGGTGTCGTACTCGGAGTTGATGCTTTCTATCGGTAACTGGCATTCTCGCGCTACTGCCATAATCTCATCAAACAAACCCACAGGGTCAACCGCTAAACCCGTACCGTACACATAGGCAGTCGGGGTTGACCATTCGCGCCAGCCACCAGTACCGTCGGGTTCAAGCACCATCGCCTCGAGTTCAATCCCGACTTTTGGGTTGTACCCCAGTTCTTGCCATGCAGCAATGGCTTTTTTCAGGACGGTACGCGGTGCAATTTCAAGTGGCTGACCGCGAAAGGATAAATCACCAATCACCACACCAGTATTGGCTTCCCAACCAGGTCGTACCTCAGACATGGTAATGCTGAGGTCAACATCTGGCAGCCCCTCGAGTAATTTTGCGCCAGGCGCGGGAACCATCGTGCGGTCAAAACCAAGCGCAAATAACGAAATACAATGCCGTGTTCCTTTATGGGCAAGGTGAGCGGGTAGATACTTGCCCCGAGCCAAACCAAGATGGTCTGGGAAAAGCGCACGAATACGGTGATAATCAGACATAGAGACTCCTTTGGAGAGGCAAAAGGCGAAGGGCAAAAAAGTTACTAGCTCGAGTGCAAGGTTTATTGTTTATTCTTTCGTAGGGGCGAACCCCTGTG
>JANNEE010000106.1:0-2629 GCA_031388325.1 Deinococcales bacterium | reverse complement strand
TGTTCTCGAGTGCTGCCATTGCTGTGACCTTATCAGCGCGTAAAAAAGGGCAGGTTGGTTCAACCATCATGTTTGCAATTATTACCGCAATCATGCTCTTTGCGACGATTACCAACATCATAGACCGACCAGACGGCTTACGAATCGCTGGAATTTTTATCGCGGGGATTGTGCTGGTTAGTTTGCTCTCGAGAACTTTCCGCAGTCTCGAGTTACGAGCCACCAAAATCGAACTTGATGCCACCGCCCAAAAATTTATTGATGACCTTGCCCACGGAGAATTGCGAATTATCGCCAACCGTAAACAAACAGGGGCAGAAGCCGAATACTACGACAAAGAACTGCGGCAACGCGAAGACCACCACATTGAAGAACGCGAACCTGTGGTTTTTCTCGAGGTCGAGATTTCAGATGCCTCGGACTTTGAAGATGTGCTGCGGATTCGGGGCGTGGAACTGAACGGTGATTGCGGCAAGTACCGAATCATGCGGGTTAAAGCCCCAGCCGTACCGAACGCGATAGCTGCGTTTTTGCTGTACATCCGCGACGAAACGCATTTGCAACCACATTGTTATTTCACATGGTCAGATGGTAATCCGTTGCGTCATTTAATGCGTTATGTGCTATTTGGCGAAGGCGACACCGCCCCGATTACTCGAGAAATCCTGCGCCGCAGCGAACCAGATGCCAAGCGCCGCCCAATGATTCATGTTGGTGGATAGTAAGGGCTAGGAGTCTCGAGGTAGCCGTTTTTTCTCGAGTTGATTAAAAATTTTGTGAATATCTAAAAAGCTCGAGCCTAAGCGCTCGGGCTTTTTTATTGTGGTTCAAGCAACTGTGTGCAAGTTCGCCCATTCAAATCCATTTCTCGAGTAAACTAGGTTTGTGCCTGCCAGTCCTCTCGAGCAACTAAGTCAAATTTCGTCCTTGCTTCCGCCGCAAGTTGGCGGGCGGGTGCGTACCATTGTGCGTGAACTCGAGGCGGAGCGCAGTGCGCTGACCGCTTTTCAGAGCTTGGGCATGAAATTATCTGGGGTGCGTGATTCATTTGATGTGATTACGCTTTTTCAGGACATGCTGACCGAAGCGGTGCGCTTAATGCAGGCAGACCGTGGAGCGCTTGCGCTTGTAGAACATGGTTCAGTTCGCGTGGTGGACAGTTGTTCTAAAGATTCACACGATGAAGTGCAAGTCTCGAGGACACTGCTTGAACGGGTCGTGACCACCAAACAAAGCATCATTACCACCAATGTCCAAGAAGACATGGGGCATAGTGCCTCAGAAAGTATTCTGGCACTGGATATTCGTAGTGTCTTGGCTGTGCCGCTTCGGGCGCGGGATGATGTGATTGGGGTCTTGTATGTCGATACGCAATTCACCCAACGCGCCTTTACTGAATCCGACTCGAGCATCTTAAATGGCTTTGCGGCGCAAGCAGGTGTGGCTGTTACTTTAGCCCGAAGTATTCAACAAGAACACGAAAATTATGTCAATCTGGTCAAAATGATGCTGAATACCCTTGAAGCTCGGGATGAGTACACGGCTGGTCATTCGGACAGGGTGGGTTTATACACCCGAAAACTTGCCGAGAAATTAAATTGGGACACCTCCGACCTCGAGCGGGCATTATTTGCTGGTTTTGTCCATGACATCGGTAAAATTGGTATTCGGGATGTGTACCTGCATAAAACTGGACAACTGACCCAAGAAGAACGCACCATTCTCGAGCAGCACACCGTCATCGGCGAAAAGTTACTTCGCAATAACACCAAGGGTTTTGAAGGCATTCTCTCTTCAATCCGTTCGCACCATGAAAAATGGGACGGCACAGGCTATCCTGATGGCTTATCTGGCACGGATATTCCGTTATTAGCCCGAATGGTTGGTATTTCCGATGCTTTTGATGCCATGACCACCGCCCGACCCTACAGCACCCCCAAGTCTTGGGAAGCCACCTTTGAAATTCTTAAAAAAGACATTGGCACGCATTTTGACCCCGAACTTGTCCCGCTTTTTATTGAAGCCATGTCTGATCAAAAGGTTTCTGAAGCGGTGCTGCAAATCAATCTCAGTGGTGAGATTGACCGCAATGTGATTGCCGAACTAATTGCTCGCAATGATACGAAATAGGCGAAAGTAAAAATCTTTACCCTTTGCCTTCTCACTGCCAGACGCGCAGGGCTTTGAGGCTCGAGCCGTCGGCTTCGGCGATAGCAATCAGCTTATCGTCAAAAGTGACGGTATAGCGCCCTAGGTTTGGGTTTGGGATGCGTTTGCCGTCTTTGAGGTTTCGGGCTTCTTTGGCGCTAAGTTCGATGACAGGGTACTCGAGGGCGCTTAAGTCGGGTAGTCCTAGGCTGGGTTCTAGTTGCTCGAGGGGAGTGGCTTGGCTTAGGTTAAATTTACCAACTCGGGTGCGTACCAAACCACCCAAATGAGCCACTGTGCCAAGGGCAAGACCGAGGTCACGGGCAAGGCTGCGGATGTATGTGCCACTCGAGACGCTCACCTCGAGTTTTAGGGTCGGAAAATTGCCAAGCGGAACAGGAAATTCGCCAGAGGGCATTTTTGCTAGGGTCTCAAGGTGATTTAGTTTTAAGATATTGACGCTTCTAAGCTCGAGTTTGAC
>JANNEE010000103.1:0-16378 GCA_031388325.1 Deinococcales bacterium | reverse complement strand
GCCGCACCTTTCTCGAGCAACTTCGAGACCATGCTCGGGCTGACCCCAGCCTCCTGTCCCCAAGCCTTCAAGGTGTAAAACCCACCAGCTTCACGCAACACCTCTAGCGCCATTGTTTGCTTATCGGTCAAAGGCAGGTCTGCGTTGGTGGCTTGTATAATTTCACGGCTCGGCAATTCTAAGCGCACATCCTCGAGTAACAAACCCTGTCCACGTAAAAAATCTAAGAGTCTTGGGTCAAGGGCTGTTGCATTTTGGCGCTGCTCGAGTAGTCGTGCTTGTTCTGGCAGGGTTTCTAGATTTATTCCAGCCACCAATTGTACACGGTGATTAACACTAGGCTCGAGACCAAAGGGCATAAAATCTTGATAGACCAAACCATCAAAACTCATGCTTTGCTGTGCTACTTCTAAAAGTGCGGCGCAAGCATCGGGCGTAAAAAAAGGGTCAGTATCTAGCACTGCAATGGTGTCTTTGATGTTCATGGCACGGTCTAATGTGCCATCCAGAACTGCTAGTACCACCCCGACCCTCGAGCCACCCTGCCACGGCACAAGCACCCGCTTACCAAGACCATGTTGCGGTTTGCCAATGGGTTGGAAATCATAGGCTGGTAGTGGCAATGCCACAGCCACGCGCCAACGAGGGTACTTCATCTTTTTCGATACGTGCGTTTGCTTCGACGCTCAATACCAATAATCCACATTTTATGACTTTCCACGCCAATATAAAAAATAATTCGATCTGGAGGAACTTTTAATCGCAAATACCCAGAATTTTGAACTGTTTCAATATCCCCAGCTTGATGGCTAACGTACATCAGAATTTTCTCGAGTAAACGTGATTGTTGTTTTTTAGTAAAGGTTTTCTCGAATAACAGTTGAACCTCATCTGAATCCCAGTCCCATCCTGTTACAATCACAATCGTTTACCTCGTTGTTCAACAACATCAATCAACGATTGCTCATAAGATGAGGCTGCTTCACCTTTTGGAATTTGAAGCATATAATCTTGCAATTTCACCTTGGCGCTCATCTTTTCTGAGACTGGAATTTCAGGGATTTCAATTTCAGAAATGATTTTCTCGAGAGCTTGTTTACGACTTCTTAAACCATGAATTTTGCGAAAAGCATCCAAGCGAACCATAGCCTTTTTGGAAACCACTTGTTCAAGCATTGTCATAACACTATTCTACTCTGTCTCAGCCGTAAAACCAAGTTTGTCTCGAGGGAAAACCATAACTTAGGGTGTGCGAATTGCAAAGTTCTGGGTTTTTGCTTCGCCTTTGCTCAGACTTAAACTGATGTTAGGAGAGCTGGTTCTGGTCAAATGCCCAACCAACCAAGCATCGTATTGGGTTAAACGCACATAAACTCCAGGCTTATTAGGTAAGGCACAACCGATACCAAAACTAACCACACCAACTTGACGTAAACCTGTTTGATTTGCCACATAAAGTGGTCCACCACTGTCGCCTTGGCAAGTGTCAATAAAACCAGCCGCAAAACCAGCGCAAAGCATGTTACTGGTAATGGATAAACCAGACAATTGAGCAGCACAAGCAGCATTTGAAATAATTGGCACACTGGATTCTTGAAGGTCACTTGGAAATACTTGTGGATCATTGCCGTTAAGTGCGCCCCAACCGACAATTAAACCATTGACCCCTGCTGCTAAGGCTGTTTCACTAGGCAAAATAGCGCGAATGGTGTCTTTGTTGCTTGGAAGCGATAATTTAAGCAAAGCAATATCATTATCATTCCCAAGGCTGTTGTAACTGGGGTGAACAATAATTTGTGCCACACTTAAGCGAGTTAATGGATTCTCGAGTTTAGTGAAACCGATGGCTACGTTAATACTTGATGCAGAACTCACAACATTGTTTTCTACGACGCAATGAGCGGCGGTCAGAACCCATTCAGGAGCAATCAGGCTGCCACCACAAAATTGTGCATTGAATGGATTCCCCACGCTCGATTGTAAAAGCGCCACGATTGAGTTCCACTTGCCAATTGGCGCAACTGTGCCACCAACAATTTGCGTGGTTAAACGACCAGAATTCACGCCTAGACTCGAGCCGTAGCCAACTGGCATTTCGTGACGCACACGGAAAGAACCAGCCTTAAGGCGGTTAAAACTGTAATTGCCATTGGCATCACTTAGGGTTTGGGCTTCCAGACCATCTGGTGAACCGTTATTGTTATCGTCTAACCAAACAGTCCAACCACTTCGGGCGGTATCTGAACCGTCTTGGACAGCATTTTTATTTTGGTCAAAGAACAATTTTCCACTAATCACAGCACTTTTTGTGACTTGAATTAAAGCGGTTTGGCTTTTACTGGGATTGGCAACACTGGTGGCAGTTACGGTTACGTTGGTGCTGCTGTCTGGCGGGGTGAACAAACCGGCACTGGTAATTGTTCCAGCCGTGGCACTCCAAGTGACACCCGTATTACTTGAGCCTGTCACCAATGCACTTAAAGTCACGATTTCGGCTGACTCGAGACTTGCAGGTGCGGTGAAACTAATACTCACTTCGGGGGCGGCGGTCACATTAACGGTTGCCGAGCCAGATTTTGTGGCATCTTGTTTACTGGTCGCAGTAATGGTGATACTACCAAGTGTATTTGGGGCAGTGAACAAACCACTTTGCGAAATCGTGCCAGCACTGGCTGACCATTGCACCGAAAGGTCGCCTGTACCAACAACGGCTGCATTGAATTGCTGCGTTACAAATGCTTGTACACTGACAGTTAAAGGCGCAATGCTGACGCTTTGAATACTGTTAGGGGTAGGACAAGCCGTTAAGGCACAAGCCAACAAGACCATTAAAATTTTATTCGACATAAGACAGTTTACCAAGTAAATTCAAAAATAGCCTGAAATCAAAAAAAATGCGGTTTCTAACGCAAAATACTCGAGCCTAATAAAATTCTTTGATTAAACTTCGCCAAGGTAATTCAGGCTCTAAAGGCATATCGTGACCAATAAAGGCTTTGGCTAACTTCTGAACGTGAAAACCAGAACGTTTGTCTTGCAATAAACTTATAGCAAGGCGCTTTGCAAACATCGGGTTTAGGTCTGCTAAAGGCTCGAGCAGGTTGGATACACATTCGTAGGCGTTTAGGGCAGAGACAATTTGAATACTTTCAAAAACAGTTTTTAAGTGCTGGGTGGGAATTGTTTTACCTGTTTTTTGATCGATATTAACCTTAAGTACAGCAGCCCAAGCAATAAAGGCTCGAGCTTTGAAAGTGGTATTTTCAAGTAAGGCTTGGACTTTTTGGATTTGCTGTTCTTGCAAGTAGACTCGAGCCATACTTGTAATTGTTTCTTCTTTGATTTCATTTAGGGCTAAGTCCATTGCTGCTTGGTATTGCTTTAAGGCTTTTGGCAATTCTCCAAGCTCAAAATAGACATGCCCAATTCGTAAAATGCAATGGGCAGCCCGTAGGGTATTGCCTGTGTGCTGACAAAGTGCAAGGTTATCCTGTCCTAGTTGTAAGGCTTCTTGGTATTGTCCAAGGGCGCGTAAAGTCTCTAGTTGACCGTTGCCAAGGGCTGTTAGCATTCGCTGGTCGCCTAAGTTACGGACTTCTTTGGTGCTTGTTTTGAGAATAGCCAGCGATTCTTGGTATTTACCTTGGAATTGTAAAGCTGTAGCGAGGTTATTTTGAACCGATTGTAAATTGCGTTGGTCACGAAGTTGAATCAGTAATTCCCCAGCTTCGAGCAATTCTTTTTCGGCGCGTGCGTACTCACCGTTTCGTCCTGCCAGTATTGCCGCATGAATTGGGATTAACGACAAGACCCGAATATTAGCGCCGCTTCGAGCCGCGTCTAGGGCGCTTTGGGCTTCTTCAAGTTTCCCAAGGATAGCAAGCACATCACAAAGTTGTAAGTAACTTATGGATTGTTCAAATTCATCGGCGGTTTTGCTTAATTGCACGGCTTTTTCGGCAAACTCAAGACCTTCTAAGGCTCGAGAAGTACGAGAAAAGAGCATTGCCAATTGACGTAAACGAATTAGGTTTTGTTCATTTGATAATAATTCTGGTTGTGCCAAAGCAAATTCGGATTCGGATTCTTTGAATAGCCCTAGATTGGCTTTGGCATGACCTCGTTGCAAAGCAAATTGTGCAGCTAATTCAGGTGGTAAATCTGAATGAGGGAGTAAAGCTGATAATTCATTAAAACGATTGCCCAGTACATGCAGTATTGTTAAGCCTTGAAGGGCATAACTCAGCCTCTCAAATTGCTGTTTCTCGAGTGTCCAAGTCCAAGCAGCACGGGCATTGTGGTAAATCAAATCCACATGGCGTTTGGTCTCCAAGTAGGCTTCGAGGTCTTGAGTACGGTAACGTATGGGCAGTGCTTGTAGCAACTCAAAGTAGTGTGCGGCATGAGCCTGACGGGTTTGCCCTAAGCGCTCAGGATTTTGTGCCGCTTGCTCGAGTACAAATTGCCTGAGTAACGGGTGTAACTCAAGTCGTGTCTCAGTTAAACGCAATAAAGAGCGGTCTGTCAGAGCAACAATCGCAGCGCGGCTTGCCCCACTGACGGCTCGTGCCGAAGCCAAAGTAAATTCGCTCACAAAAACCGCTAAGGAAACCAATGTTTGCTGTTCTGTGCCCCCAAGTAAACGCCATGAAGAATCAAAAACCGCTCGGACGCTGTGATGTCGTGGATTGCGGTCTTTAACGGGTCGCTCGAGAAAATCTAAATCCAATTGAACTTCAGCAGCAATTTCTTCTAAGCTCATGTGCCGAATCCAAGAAGCTGCTAATTCGATGGCGAGTGGCGAACCTGCTAAGTGTTCGGTCAGAACCCCGATTTGCTGTTCAATTTTGGTATCTGGGTCAAAACTGGCTTTGACCCTTATGGCACTTTGAATAAATAAAGTCTTAGCAGCTTCAAAACTCAAACCAGATAACTCGAGAATTTGTTCGCCTTGCAGTTGTAGCACACTGCGCGAAGTCGCCAGCAGCTTAATTTTTGCGGCGGCGCTCAGTAAACGCTGTACCCAATGCCCAATCTCGGGTAGATGCTCTAAGTTATCCAGTACCAACAAACATTGTTTATTGCGTAAATAATCGAGTAAAACTGTTTCGGCTTGACTGTTTGGTGGGGTTAAACCCAGTGCCAACAAAACACTTTGGCTTGGGTCGTCGGTGCTGCTGATGTTTTCGAGCGAAACCCAATACGCACCGTCCAAGAATTCATTCTGCCAAGTCCAAGCCGCCTCGAGTGCCAAACGGGTTTTGCCATTGCCACCAATGCCCAGAATCGTCAGTAAACGCCAATCGGTATCTGCAAAAAAACCGTGTAGCACCGTCAGTTCGGCTTCGCGCCCGACCAGTGGCACAGTTGGGGCTGGCAAGGGTGGGCGAATGGTTTTGACTGGGCTTGGTTTGGCTAAGTTGGCAATGATTTCTTTGGCTTCTGGGCTTGGTTCGGCTGCCAGTTCTTCGGCTAGAATTTGGCGGTAACGTTCAAATTGCTCTAAAGCCAAATGGTTTGCGCCTTGGGCGGCGTAATAGCCAATCAGACCAAGCTGGGCAATTTCGGAAGTTGGCTCGAGTTGTAAGTATTTTTTCCAAGCCAGTTCTGCGTGAGTCACATCCAAATTTGCCAGAGTTGCCAGAACTTGGGTTTGTAAACCAAGCAATTCTTGGCGATACGTCTCTGCCCAGTCCTCGTATAAATCTTCAGACATCGGCTGACCATCTATAAAATTGGCGGCTTCTAGGAGTTTGGCTGCGTCTTTATTGGCAATACCTTCTCGAGCCAATGCCATAAAATCGCTCACATCAACACTTAGTCCGCCGATTGGCTCGAGGCGCACTACCCCAGACACCAATTTTGGCGCAACCAAATCGCCCAAGGCTTTGCGTAAATTGTAAAGTGCGTTGTACAACTGCGCGGCGGCGGCTGTTGGGTCGAGGTCTGCCCAAAGATGTTCGATTAAGCTATCTCGGGTTAGTGCATGGCTAGGCTCGAGGGCTAAGAGTTTTAATAAACTACGAACTTTACGCCGAGGCAGGCTTTTGATGGCTTGAGGTTCGCCATGTAAGCGAATGGCAAACTGACCCATCACGGTAATCGAAAGCGCCTCGCTCATTGGAGGCTACTGTAGCAAATTTTGGTGTGCTGGGTTGCAAAGCCAAACCCATAGGGAAAATCTTTGTAGGTTTGGCTCGAGAAAATATGTTTTAGACTTCGGTGGGCTTCATGGTTTGAGCCAGTAGCCCGTAAGCAGTCACCCATGCTTCACGTAATTCTGGCGTAAAATCTTCACCCATTGTGGCTTCAAAAGTCCAAATCAGGGCTTCGCCAACCGCGTTGTAATCTGTATTCTTGACCTTGTACTCGGTTTTGTGTCTCGAGCCAAGTTCTTGGATGCTTGGCACATCTGGGCGCTCGAGGTTGTCAACAATTGAACGCAGCATGTCCAGCAGTTTTTGGCTTTGTTTGACCATATCGCCTTGGAACAATTCTCGCAAATGCGGTTGAAGGTCGAATAACCTCTGGTAGAAAATCTCGCCAAAGAACGTCTCAAAACTGGCTTCGCCGTTTGGTATCAGTTGGGCAAAACTGTCTTGTACCAATTGGATTTGTGTTGTGGTCATCAGCTTACCTTCTTTTCCAACATAATGGTTACTTAGCCTACACCATGAGGTGGGGTTCAAAGGGCAAAGTTGGTGTTATCCACCGCCGATGGTGCGGTTGTGCCTGTTGTTGTTGCCCCATCGCCAAGTTGCCCACTGGCATCTGCCCCCCAGCAGTATACCAAACCACTGGTGGTCACACCGCAGCTATGCAAACCCCCTGCTGTCAGACTCGAGTATGTGTAGCCACTCGCCACCGCCGATGGTGCGGTTGCGCCTGTGGTGGTTGAAGCATCGCCAAGTTGCCCATCGGCATCTGCCCCCCAGCAATAGGCTTGTCCATTGGTGGTCAGAGCGCAGTTGTGGTCAGCGCCAGCCTCAATGCTCGAGAATGTAAGCCCACCATCCACCGCCGATGGCGCAACAAAAATTCCGGTCAGCGCACCATTGCCAAGTTGCCCACTGAAATCATTTCCCCAGCAATACGCCGTTCCAGCCGTGGTCACACCGCAACTATGCGTACCGCCTGCTGAAATACTCGAAAAGCTGTAGCCACCATCCACAGGCGAAGGTGTGGTGCTGGTAGAACCCGTGGCTGTAAGCGCATTATCGCCAAGTTGCCCAGCAGAATCACGTCCCCAACAATAGGCTTTTCCAACAAAGTTCAGACCGCAAGTATGGGATTGACCAGCCGAAATACCCGAGAATGTATGTCCGCCAGACACAAGTGAAGGCGTAAGGCTGGTAGAACCCGTGGCTGTGAGTGCATCGTCGCCAAGTTGCCCAAATTCATCAAACCCCCAGCAATACGCCGCTCCAGCCGTGGTCACAGCGCAAGTATGCTCTCTTGCAGCCGAAATACTCGAGAATGTATGTCCGCCAGACACAGGCGAAGGTGTGGTGGTGCTGTTGATTGCGCCATTGCCAAGTTGTCCTCTGAAATCATCTCCCCAGCAATACGCCGCTCCAGCCGTGGTCAGAGCGCAGGTATGGCGAGAACCAGCCGAGATACTCGAGAATGTATGTCCACCAGACACAGGCGAAGGTGTGGTGGTGCTGATGATTGCGCCATTGCCAAGTTGCCCAAAAGTACCTTCCCCCCAACAATACGCCTGTCCAGTGCTGCTAAGACCACAGCTATGCGAATTTCCAGCGCTGATTCGTCCTATGCCCAAGGCATGAATACTGGTGTTTAGCGTCGAGGTAAAGACATCATTTACGACATCAGAAGCCAAACTGGTTGTGCCACGATTCAGACCAAACTGCATCAAACGGCTGGCGCTCACACCTGTGCCACGGGTTTCAGCAGCCGTGATGCTTTCGCTGGGAAAGACACTGCGGGTTACTCGAGACACCGATTCATCAAATACCAAAAAGTTCATCACAAAGCCATACGCCGAAGCGGACTTGGGAACACGCATCGCCACTTTTAAGACACCTGCTCCATTCACTGCAATCTGTCTGGAGTTAGCGACACATGCAGTTGTACAACGGGCATTAAATCCATAATTAAGGAGTGTATCTCCTGCCGTCATCGCACCGGCTGTGGTGGCAGCACTGGTTGCAGCCGCAACCTCGGCACTGGTGAAGGCTTGGAAACCACCAAACGTATCTATTGCCAGATTGCTCAAAACAGGTGATACTGGTATGGCTAACTTGGCTTGGCGGGTTTGCTCGGCTTGATTGCTGATTCCACCCCAATTGGCGATGCTTTTGATAGCAGTGCCGCCCAAATTTCCACTTTTGGCAAGGGCATAAAGGGTGAGGTTTTGAAACACTTGACTGCTCGAGGTGTTGGTTATTGCAAAAGAAGCAACCAAATAGGTGTACGCCGAATTGGTGGGCGTAATCACTTGGGTGACACCAGTACCAAGGGTTAAATCGGTTTCTCGAAAGGTCACGGCTTGGGTTTTGAGTGGCTGTTCGAGTTTGGCGCTGGCATAACCATCTTGAGAGAAACGCACCTCGAGTACCCCCAAAACTTCAGACGCATTGTTTGGGATTGAGGTTTGCTGACAAGCGGCTGCCCCAAGGCACAACGCACTTAAAAAAAGAACCTGACGGTAATTCATTTGCTTTTACCTCCTGTTTCGGTGATTGGGTCTTCAAAAAGGCTATTGAATGGCACGGATAAACCAGTCAGCAAGCTGTAACTGGCGTGCTGCTCGAGACGAGGGGCTTGGTAGGGCTTTTTAATATCTATCGGCTTCATGGTTTTTCTCCTTTTACGAATCAGGTTTGCTTATTCAAACCAATTGGCAACAATGAACTGGCTTAAAAACGGGTTTGCACTCAGCCAAGCCTCCTTGAGTTCTGCCTTAAAATCTTCCCCGAGTGTCATCTCGAGCGTCCAAAGCAGTGCCGAAGCAACGGTGCTTGTCTTGATACTGCTCTGCGGAATGCGCTGCACCAAAAACGGGGCGGGTAACTCGAGATGCCCAATAACCAAACGAAGTAAATTCAGGAGTTGCTGGGCTTGAAGGGTTTTATCTGAATCACCAACAACTTGTACATCGGGTTGAAGATTCCGTAAACGCTGATAAAAAATTTCGCCAAACATCACCTCTAGTGCTTCGTCTCCACTTGGTACAAGTTGATCAAAACTTTGTTTAACCAATTGGATTTGAGCCTGTGTCATACAATCCTTCGATAACTAAGAGGCGCAGAATTCTGCGCCTCTTAGAATTTTTAGTCGGGAATGTTAAACCGTGTCTTGATTTGTTCGTAAGGCATAGATTTCCAATCAATTTTTGCCCCTGCTCCTGCCAAAGCCACAACCCCAGGAATAATCACATACCGATACTCGAGACCTTGCGGAAAAGCAACCATCACAGGTTGACCCGGGTAGGCTTCAGCAACACCACTATCAAAGCGGCAAGTTTTGAAAGTATGTCGAAAAACTTTGAGTTTACCTACTGTGTCAAGGGTGTAATGGATTTGGTTGGTTGCGCCACCAGCATCTGAGATATAAGGTAAGGCAAATGGTCCAATACCGCCAACTCGGAAGTACACCACAATCATGGATTTGTGAATCACATCGACAGTAAGGTCTGGTCTGGTTATTGATCGTAAACGTATACAAGTTCCGTCGGAAGTAATATTTGAAGCCGATGCGGTTGGGTCAGAAAACCAAGGGCTGTAACGAACATCACTTGGACCCGCAGGACCTGTTGGACCCGTTGGACCCGTTGGACCTGTTGGACCTGTTTCGCCCGTTGGACCTTGTGGACCTGTTACACCAATCGGACCTGTGTCACCTTTTGGACCCGGAGTGCTGTTACAAGAAACCATACCGCCGATTAAACTTGCCGAAATGAGTGCTAACGCAAAGAACTTTTTCATATTTTACTCCTTGGTGTTGAGCTTTAGGGCATCAACTGAAAATAGACTTAAACTTCTACCGAAACTGAAATTCCTAGCCAGTGGTTATGCACTACATTGGGCGCGGGGCTTTGTTCATAACCACTCCTTAAGTTCGTTATTGCTGTGTACTCGAGCCTTGGGTCTGGCTTGCTCTTGAGAAACAGTATGCAAAACAACCCCTCTACAAAATCTCTACACGGTTTTTGGGCGTGTAGAGATTTTTGAAAAAATATGTACAGAACGGCGTTAATTATAGCTCTGGCTCGAGACTGATTGAGAAAGCGCAAGATTTTTTTTGTATTTCGCGTCAGCTTTAGCTTGGGACTCGATAAATTGCAGTGCATTGGTCAGTGTCTCGAGCCTAAAACTTCTAAACTCTGGTCGTCTGGCACTTGACAGGCTTGGTATACCACTGATACTCTCTAACCAAGATGCAAAATGCCTTGATTATTGTAGTGGTCGTAGCCCTATCCACGGGGGTCGCGGCGTAGTATCAGTTTGAAGCCAAGCGACCCCCGCCAAAAGCGGGGGTTTTTTTCACTCGAGAGAATAGTAAAAGTTAAAAGAAATTTCAAAAGTTCCACAGGAGAAAATCATGACTGGTTCAGAAGCCCTCTTAAAAACCCTCGAAGCACATGGTGTACGACATATTTTCGGACATCCCGGTGGGGCAATCATGCCAGTTTACGATGCGCTTTATGACAGCCCAATCCAGCATATCTTGGTGCGGCACGAACAAGGCGGAGGTCACGCTGCCGAAGGCTATGCAAGGGCGACAGGTGGGCTTGGGGTTTGTATGGCAACTTCTGGTCCCGGTGCAACCAATCTCGTGACCGCCCTAGCCGACGCGATGCTCGACAGCTTGCCGATTCTAGCCATAACAGGCAATGTTCCAAGCCCATTACTCGGCACAGATGCTTTTCAGGAAGCCGATATTACGGGTATCACCATGCCGATTACCAAACACAATTTCTTGGTTCGTAATGCCGATGATGTCTCGAGAACTGTGGCAAAAGCCATTGCAATTGCGCTTGAGGGTCGCCCAGGTCCAGTGCTGGTGGATATTCCCAAAGATGTGCAACAAGCCCAAACCCAAGCCGAAATTGTCCAGCCGCACGCTAAACCGCCACGTCTCGAGCCAAACCCAGAAATCATTGCCAAAGCTGTCGCCTTGATTAAAAGTGCCAAGCAACCGCTTTTAATTGTTGGTGGCGGTTCATGTGATGCCGCGCCGCAAATTCTCGAGTTCGCTAAAAAGACGGGTATGCCCGTGATTACCACCCTGATGGGATTGGGGAATTTTCCAGCCTCAGACCCACAATGGCTTGGAATGCCCGGAATGCACGGTAGTGTTGCTAGTAACCGCGCCATTTCGCAGTGTGATGTGCTGATTGGACTTGGAATGCGTTTTGATGACCGTGTAACAGGTAAAACCAGCCGCTTTGCCAAGAACGCCCAAATTATCCATATAGATATAGATACTGCTGAACACAACAAACTGATTCCAGCTTTTATCCCGATTCACTCCGACAGTGCTGCCGCGCTCGAAGCCCTGACCCACCAAGTCACGCACCTCGAGACCCCAGAGTGGTGGGAAAAACTACGCGACTGGCAAGCCCGTCAGCCCAAACGCCCAACTTGGGGCGCTGCCGAAGCAATCAAGATGATTTCGAGCCAATTAAACGGACAAGATATTGTGGTATCAGATGTCGGGCAACACCAAATGCTGACCGCCCAACTTCATCCCTTCGAGCTTCCCCGCAAATGGAGCAATAGCGGTGGGGCTGGCACAATGGGATTCTGCCTTCCAGCCGCAATGGGCGCAGCCGTGGCAATCAATGCCCACGACGGCGGCGATGCCAAAGGTGTGCGGGTGATTGGAATTGCTGGCGACGGCTCGAGCCAAATGACGATTCAAGAATTGGCAACCTTACGCAAATACGATATTCCCGTGAAATTTGCGGTGATTAACAATGGGTACTTAGGCATGGTCAGACAATGGCAAGAAATGTTCCACAGCAAACGCTATTCTGAGGTGTATTTGGAAGACTCAAACCCAGATTTCCCGATTTTAGCCAGTGCCTACCGAATCCCCGGATTTGCCGCCGATAACGCCTCAGACCTCGAAAAAGCCATTCGTTCATGGCTCGAGGTAGACGGACCCGCCGTTCTCGAGGTGCGAGTCCCACAAGAAGCCAATGTCTTCCCAATGGTCCCTGCCGGAAAAGGGTTGGATGAAATGTTAGACGATGACCCGAAATTTAATGAACCCAAGGCACTTGTTCCAGCCTAAGCCCAAAATCCCGTAGGGGCGAGGCATGCCTCGCCCTCTGACCAATAATAATCTGGATTTGTTCCAAAAAACGATGTGTTAGGGAGAACAGAACCCCCATCGAGTTTACAACTGCACTTGACGGGCTATTCGCGGTTGCATCTTTCGGTATACGCCAAAAGCCAAATGAAATACGCGAAACAGGGCGAGGCATGCCTCGCCCCTACGAAAACCCACAATCAACAGGAGAAACCAATGAAACATATTTTTAGTGCCTTCCTTAAAGACGAACCACGTGTTCTAACTCGAGTCACCAGCTTGTTTGCCCGTCGTGGTTACAACATAGATTCATTATCAGTGGGTGCAACCGAAGAACGCGGTATCTCGAGAATGACCTTTATTGCCGAAGCCCCAGAGATTATGGCAGATCAAATTCAACGCCAGTTAGAAAAACTCGAGGATGTGCTAAAAGTCATTAACCACGCCCATGAAAAATTTGTGGATCGTGAATTGGTGCTGTTAAAAGTCAAAGTCTTACCAGAAACTCGGCTCGAGATTCGGATGATTGCCGAGGACTTCCGTGCGCGAAATGTGGATGTTGGTTCTAAATCCTATGTTTTTGAAGTGACCGGCGACGAAGGCAAAATCACCGCCTTTATTCAGCAAATGCGTCCGTTTGGCATTATCGAAACCATGCGTACTGGTCGTGTGGCACTTTCTCGAGGCAGCAACGCCGATATTTCTAGTCAAGTCTACGAAGGCATCAGCAACGCCTTAGAGCATCCACTTCATTCGGCTAAAGCCTAAGCCCTCATTCAATTCCCGCAGGAGGTTTTTATGAATCAAGAATCGCTTCTCGAGCAAATCCAAGGTAGTGCCAGTCATCTGCTCGAGATTATTGCGGATTTAAGAGCAGGGGAGATGACGGCGCTGCAACGCTTGCAAACCCAAGTGCTGACCCTAAATGCTGATACGCACCGCTTAGAAGCGGTTTTTGAAAGCCCGATTTACCTTGGTGGTTAAAAATAAATCACCCTCGAGTTTTAAAACTCGAGGGTAAATGTTTAGATGGTTGGGGCAACATCCACATCAAATAATTTTCTGTTCCCACTCGAGAACGACCCGCCCTTCACAAGCGGCATGACCAATTCTCCAAAACGGCGGCATTCGTCTACATGCGGGTAGCCACTGAAAATAAAGTTTTGAATGCCCATGTCCACATACCCCTGAATTTTTGCGGCGACTTGTTGTGGATTGCCAACAATCGCTACGCCCACGCCACTGCGAGCCATGCCCACACCAGCCCAAAGGTTGTCTTCGATAAAAAAATCGTTCTTCGCAAGTGCTTCTTGCAGAATTTTAATTTGATTGCCTTGTCCAGTGCTGTCTACTTTGGCGTAACTTTTTTCAAAATTAGCCCGAACTTGTGGGTCTATTTTAGAAATCATGCGTTCAGCCGCCGCAATGGCTTCGGCTTCGGTCTCACGCACCACCACATGGGTTCGTAGCCCGTAACTGACTTTACGCCCATACTCGAGACTGATTTCGTTCATGCGGTCAATTCGGGTTTGAATCATGGCTTTGGGTTCGCCCCAGAGCAGGTACACATCGGAAAGTTCGGCAGCGATTCGCATGGCGGCTTCGGATGCTCCACCAAAGTACAACGGAATTCGGTACGGCGGCTTAGGCTCGAGAACACTGCCAGAGTATTTGTAGTGCGCCCCTTCGTAGTTAATTGCCCCTTCAGAATCCCAGAAAAGCCGTAGTAATTTCATAAATTCATGGGTGCGTTCGTAACGTGTTTCATGTGGGCTGTAATCGCCATACATGGCGTTTTCGGCGAGACTCGAGCCAGTCACAATGTTAATTCGTACCCGATTTGGAAAAAGATTCGCAAGGGTTGCCACCATCTTGGCGTACATCGCGGGGTCAAACATGCCCGTGCGAACCGCTACCAGCAACCCAGCGTTTCGGCTACGCGCCAAAGCTGCGGTTGCCACCGTGAAATTCTCGTGGTAACTGTGGTAATTGGTGGCAGTCAGCAGACTCGAGAAACCCATTTCACCAGCCGTGTCTATCAGGTTCGAGATGTACTCGAGGGTCGGCTTTCGCGGTGGGAGTTCACGAGTCCCAAGGTACTCACCGTCGTGTTGGAGGACGCAAAACCAAAGAAAATCTAAATCCATGTTCATCTCCTAAACCAAGTTTTTGTTGACAAAATCAACCAGTGTAGACATATTAGCGATAAAATCAGCATTCATTGGCTTACCAATGAATGAAGCGTCAAAGAACTTAAACATCCCTCGATGTTGCGGCTGGTTGATTTCATTATAGAAATTCACTGTAGCAAAGCAAACTATCGGTGGGTGAGTTGGGTTGTACTGAATGTTGTATTTGTCTTTTACGGAGCAATCACTTGAGGCAATTTCCATCAAGAGCTTCCACTTATAGGTCTGACCAGCCCGTTCTCGAAGTGATGTTTTAAGCGAGACAACCATTGTCTTAAAAAGCTCTTTGTTTGGGGTTTCGCTATAAAAAATTAAATCCATATCTGGTTTTTGGGTTTCCTCACCAACTTGAATGGTAATCAGTGATTCAAATTTAGCATCACGGGTTTTGTTGGTGACGAAGATATTTGGCAGGATAAAGCCAGATTCTTTATTTTTTAGAAAAATATAAATTAAACAGTTTGAAAAAGCCGAACCAACAATAGATTTTCTGGCTTGAGAAATATCGTTGATTTCCCCACGGCTTTTTCTTTCAACCAGCAGTTTCTCTACTTCCGCTTGTGAGTCTCGCAAAATATCATGAATGTAATCAAGAGAATCTAGGATACCAACCCGACCAAAATAAATCTTTATGGTTTCGATGATTGGTTTCATGTAATAAATTTGTTCTATTTTCTGGATTTCTCGCACTTCGGTTTGATTAAGGCTCATATCGTTTTCGGATTGATTAAAGCTCATACCGCCACCTCCCAAAGCGAGGATTGCTCTAGATACTTAAGTCTTGATTTACCAGCTTCATAATTTTGAATGGTCTCAAAAATTTGTGCAGCAACGGCTTGCACCAATGGTACAACCACTGAATTACCGAACTGGCGGTATGCTTGGGTGTCAGAGACTGGGATTTTGAATGACTCTGGATAACCCTGTAAACGAGCCGATTCTCGAGGGGTTAAGCGCCTTGGATTTTGATTGACTTGTTCGATTAAAACCTCTGAACCGTCCTTGTAGTACCTCGCGCTGATGGTTCTGGTGTACTCATCTACGTTTGGATTAAATAAACCATAGCCAAAACCGTTGCCTTTTTCGCTTTGCTCGATTTTTCTTTGAAAAAGATAATTCCAAAGATGAGTTGTTAAAGTGTACTTATTTTCTACATCTGGTTCAATGATTTCTTTTAATTCGTAATTTCTATACTTTGGGTAATTTGGAAAACGAAAATCTATTTTTGGATAGGTTTTTGTATCAAAGCAAACAATAAAAATTCGTTCTCGGTGTTGTGGTACAAAATACTTACCATCAAGGATTTTAGAAAAAACCTGATAGCCAAGTGCCTTAAGTTCTGATTCAATCACATGCCAAGTGTTACCTTTATCATGACTTTTTAGGTTTTTGACATTCTCGAGCAACATCACTTTTGGGTGGTGAAATGAAGCAATTCGCAGAATTTCAAAAAATAAGTTGCCTTGTTTTTCATCTTCAAAGCCGTGTTTATGCCCCAAGGAATTTTTTTTACTCACACCAGCGATTGAAAAAGGCTGACAAGGAAAACCAGCACACAACCAATCAAAAGTAGGTATGTCCGCAGCTTGAACCGCACGAATATCTCCTACGGGTGTCATACCAAAATTGGTCGCATAAGTAGACTGCGCGTATTTATCCCACTCACTGGCAAAAACACACTCGAGACCAAGCGAATCGAGGGCAAGATGAAAACCACCAATCCCAGCGAATAAATCAATAAATTTTATTTTTTTTACGTTTCCCATGAATCACGCTCGGCTTTTAAATAAGTATCAGCTTCGGCTGAAGTCGCCCCGTAAATACCATGCCCAAGTCCTTTTAAGGCACTTAAGTTGCCAACTGGGTTTTTCTTTCGTTCTTGCTCGAGAAGAATGTTGCGTTCTAAA
>JANNEE010000077.1:0-4175 GCA_031388325.1 Deinococcales bacterium | reverse complement strand
GCAGTTGGATCGTAAATCGGCTGACTTTGCCCGCGCTCAAGAACGTTTTGTAGAAGCCCTGATGTACGCCAAAGAATCGGGGGTTCAACAAGGGCAAATGGCAGCCCTTGATGGTCTGGGACAGGTTTTTAGGCAACTGAGCCAATTCCAAGAAGCAATCAAACAACACATGATTGTGCTTGAAATTGCCCGAAGTATTGGGGATCGTGAACAAGAACTCGAAGCGTTGTTGCACTTGGGACGAGACCATTTTGAATTAAACTCGAATCAAGAAGCCCTTGAGTATTTGCACATTGCCCTAAACGTGGCTGAAGCGGTCGGCAGTGTACGTGGGCAATTTCAAGCCCATGAGGTTTTATCCTCGGTCTATGAAGCAGCAGGTAAGGAAAAAACCGCCTTGATGCACCATCGGCATTTTTATGCTCTGCGAAGCCGAACTTTTAATGAGGAACGCGATAAACAAACCCGTATCATCTCGGCTCGGTTTGACTTAGAACGCGCCCGTAACGAAGCTGAAGTCTACCGACTTCGCACCGTTACCGCCCAACAAGCCCGAACTGAAGCCGAAACCAAAGTCAGACAACGCACCCTTGAACTCGAGAAATCGCAAATCGAAGTGGTGACGCGCTTGGCAGTGGCAGCCGAATACCGCGATGACCGCACAGGACAACATACCTTTCGGGTCGGACACTATTCGGCACTGATTGCCAAACAATTGGGGCAAAAAGATGCACAAGTGCGCTTACTGCGTCTTGCCGCCCGTTTGCATGACGTTGGAAAAATAGGAATTCCAGATGAAATTCTCTTAAAACCAGCCAAACTCAGCCTTGAAGAATTTAATCAAATGAAACAGCACACCGTTATCGGCTCGAGAATTCTGTCGGGTGGACGTTCAAAATTACTGCGAATGGCAGAGCGGATTGCCATTTCACACCATGAGCAATGGAATGGACAGGGCTATCCGTATAATCTGCCCGGAGAAGTGATTCCACTCGAGGGGCGGATTGTGGCAGTCGCCGATGTTTATGATGCCCTGACTCAAGTACGCCCGTACAAACGTGCTTGGCGAGCCGATGAAGCCTTGCGTGAGCTTGAACGCGGTAGTGGAACTCAATTTGACCCGAGTGTGATTCAAGCCGCCATTCGAGCCTTAAGCGACCCTGATGCCCTAGAATTGCCCAATGAACAAGATGATTTGAGTTTCTATGTCCTTGCCAACCAAGAAGAAGAAACCGATGAGCCGACCCAACCACACGAACAACAAATGCGCCAACAGATTAACGACCTCGAGCAAGCCCGATTACAAGCCGAATACCGTGCCATTCAACTCGAGCGCCAAGCCTATACCGACACCCTAACAGGTCTGAATAACCGCAAAGCCTTTGATGCCGATTTTGAGAATGAACTCAGCCGCGCTCAGCGTCAAGACCATGCTCTACACGTGGTTTCTATCGAACTTGACGGTATTATCATCACCAATGAACGCTCTGGCAAAGGCGCTGGCACACAACTTTTACAACAATTTGCCCAACATCTCGAGCAACAATTTGCCGAATTAGGACGCACCTACCGCGTCAGCAGCAGCGAATTTGCGGTTCTGATCGAAACAAGCACACCACTCGAGAACCAACCCCTCGAGCAAGCCCTAAGTCAAGTCCTTGCTGGATTGCACCTTGCTGGATTTGCCTATGCCAAAGCTGTGCTGGGTGTAGCCCATTCACTCGAGACCGACACGATTATTCAACTCAGTCAGGATAGGCTAAATTTGAACCGAGTTCGGCAACATCGGCAATGAACGAGTTTGCACATCGGCAATGAACCAGTTTGCACATCGGCAATAAAAAGCCCTACACTCTAGGGCGCAGGGCATAAAAAACAAAATTCTCAATCCTCGAGAATTGCACCGTACTTGGCACTTGAAACTTGCTTGGCGTACCTTGCAAAAAGCCCAGTCTTAAACTCGAGTTCTGGGGCTACCCATTCTTTGGCTCGAGCCGCTAATTCTTCTGCATCCACCCGCAACTCGAGTAAACCCGTGTCGCAGTTGATGTGAATAGTATCGCCTTCACGCACCAGCGCTATTGCCCCGCCAACTTGGGCTTCTGGGGATACATGCCCTATCATTAAACCTTTTGTGCCGCCACTAAAACGCCCATCCGTGACCATTGCCACATGTTCACCAATGCCTTCGCCGACAATTGCACTGGTAACACTGAGCATCTCGGGCATTCCGGGTGCGCCTTTTGGTCCAACGTAACGAATCACGACCACATCCCCATGATTTATTTTTTTGGTCAGCACGGCTTTCATGGCGCTTTGTTCGTTGTCAAAAACTCGAGCGATGCCTGTGTGTTCATGGCGTTCTGTGCCAGCCAGTTTTAGCACTGCACCATCTGGAGCAAGGTTACCGTGCAGCACCAATAAACCGCCTGTTGGCTTAAAAGCGTGTTCCCTTGTCACCACGACTTGTTGCCCAGCTGTTTCGGTTACACCGGTCACTTCTTGGGCAAGGGTTTTACCCGTAATTGTCATTTGGTTGCCGTCTATCATGCCGCCATCAATCAGGTTCTTGATAATCAAAGGAATCCCGCCAGCCTCCCAGAGTTCCCAAGCGGTGTAAACACCCCACGGACGCATGTTGGCAATGACTGGGGTTGCCCTCGAGACCGTATCAAAATCTTGTAACTCGAGGTGAATGTCAGCTTCTCGGGCAATTGCCATTAAGTGCAGTACCGCGTTGGTGCTGCCGCCTGTGGCTGCAACTGCCGCAATCGCATTTAAGAAACTTTGTCGAGTCAAAAAATCACGCGGTTTACGGTTGTGCTTAATCGCGTCCATCAGGACATGACCAGCTTTGCGGGTGGCTTCTTTTTTCTCGGGGGCAGTGGCAGGAATGCTGTTATAACCGACTGGCGATAAGCCCAGCACCTCGAGCGCCATACTCATGGTGTTGGCGGTGTACTGACCACCACACGCCCCAGCCCCCGGAATGGCGACCCGCTCGACCGCATCAAGTTCGGCATCGGTGATTTTACCCGCCGCATGTTGCCCAACCGCTTCAAAGACACTGACCACAGTCAGGTTCTTATCGCCCAAACGCCCCGGTGCAATACTGCCGCCGTACAGCACCAAACCCGGAACATTACTGCGAATTAAGCCCATTGCACCACCCGGATTGGTTTTATCGCAAGCCACCAGTGCCACCATTGCATCATACATATAGCCTTGAGCCACAATTTCGACGCAATCGGCAATCAGTTCCCTCGAGACCAAACTGGCTCGCATCCCCGGTGTTCCCATGCTGATGCCGTCGGAAATGGCGGGCGCACCAAATTCAAACGGATGAATCCCCGCTTCTTTACAACCTTCTTTTAAGTCTTGGGCGAGGTCGCGCAAATGGAAATTACAGGGCATTCCTTCTGTCCAAGTGTTGATAATCCCGACCCACGGAATCTTAAATTCGGCATCAGTAATACCAATGGCACGAAGCATGGCTCGAGCGGGGGCTTGTTGCGGACCTTGCTTAATCGTATCGCTTTTCACGTCCTGTATTCTAACAGGCTAGACTGAGTGGGTGAATATCCACTGCTTGACCCTCGAGACAGCCGATTTAGCACCACTCAAGGTTTTTTATGGTGAAATTCTTGAATTGCCCGTGAAGCTCGAAGATAATGTTTTACAGATTCAGATTGGCTCGAGTGAATTGGTCTTTCTCGAGAAACCAGAATCTAACGCTAAGTACCACATTGCTTTTAACATCCCCGAACAGCAAATAGCCGCCGCTCTAACTTGGCTCGAGGCTCGAGTTGAGATTTTACCAGACGGCAAAGACCGCATTTCTGATTTTCCCAATTGGAATGCACATGCGATTTATTTTTATGACCCTGCTGAAAATATTCTCGAGTTCATTACAAGGCACGAACTTAGGCACAAAGCAATTGTGCCGTTTGACTCGAGGGGCTTACTGAGTATTTCAGAAATTGGTATGGCAGTACCAGATGCAAGCGAATTTGCAGATTGGACAGAAGACACCTTTACCTGTCCCAAATACCGTGACGGCTCGAGTAGTTTCACACCAATTGGAGATGCCGAAGGGTTAATCATTGCCGTGAGTATTGGGCGTGAATGGCATCCGAACACTGGAATTATTGCCGAACCATTTTATACAAAAATCG